>NZKO01000099.1 GCA_002692535.1 Opitutia bacterium | reverse complement strand
TATGCCTACCGTTGCCTGATTAATAAAAGTGCGTCGATTGATAAATGTTGGATTCATGTCTGAAATGTGAATTACAGTCGTGCCGTAGTTTCATACATATTAAGGATAGTTCTGGAGATGCTTGTCCATGCCGCTAATTCAGATATTTCTATTGAAGCATCGTATGCTTTCATGCCTGTTTTTAGTAGTTCTATTGCAGCCTTTTCATCTTCTTTGTATCTATCTCGTTGGTTGTTTAGTAAATCAAGAATGACTTGTACCTCTTCGTTACTTGGTTTGCGGGTAAGTGCATTATCAAAAGCAAAAGAGATTTTATCTTCGTCTCTTTTTCGGTCATTTTTAAGGATTTTTTCAGCAAATGCACGGGCTGCTTCCACAAAAACTGGATCATTAAGGAGGACAAGGGCTTGTTGGGGAATATTTGACCTTGGTCTTTCCGCAGCACATTCCTCGCGACTCGGTGCATCAAATGCAAGCATGGCAGGGTGGGTAAAGCTTCGGCAGTGGAAGGTATAAAGACCGCGACGATACAGGTCACTTCCCTGTCCCGACTGCCATTTACGCGCAGGGAAATTTAAATGCTGCCAATAACCTGCAGGCTGGTAGGGTTTTACACTTTTTCCTCCGATATCATTAATGAGCAGGCCGCTTATGGAAAGAGCAGAGTCGCGAACAAATTCAGCATCCAGTCGAAATCTGGACTGTCTGGCATAAAGACGGTTGAGAGGGTCCGCTTTGGCCAGTTTTTCTGAAGGTATTGAACTTTGTTTATATGCATCCGAAGTAACGAGGGTACGAATTAATTTTTTAACATTCCATCCCTGATCGCGAAATTGAGTCGATAAATGGTCTAGGAGTTTGGGGTGAGTCGGTGGTTCGCCCTGACCTCCTAAGTCTTCAAGCCTACGGGATAATCCGTATCCAAAAAAGATTTTCCAAATGCGATTGGTGAAGGCGCGGGCGGGGAGGGGATTATCTTTTGAAACCACCCACTTTGCCAAATCCAGTCGATTTGCTTTGCGGTTTTCAAGCTCCAATTTTCCCAAAAATTTAGGAATTGCCGGATCGACCACTTCACCCGATTGGTCGAGCCAGTTACCACGAGGTAAAATACGTACCATCCTTTTGTTTCCGGATTGGGAAACAAGCATGGAACGAAAGGTTTTTTTGTAGACTGTTATCGCATCAACCGCGTTTTTTACATTGGTATCCAGTTTTTTAATCTCGTCATCCAATCCCACTAATTCATCTCTCAAGATTACTATATCTTTGGGGGCCTTTGCGTAGATATAATNAATGAAGTGGGATTTAAGGATTTCTTTTTCACTATCCTTACGATCCTTCTCTGCTTTTTTGGCAAGGTTTTGGATGTTNCCAGGTAATGATTTATCATTTTTGGCAATCGCTACCCATTTTTTGAGAGAAAGTTCAGGATCCTGNCTGGGATCAATTTTGCTCAGAACNCCNACTTTGTCCCAATAAATGGTTCCATCCCATTGTGTAAAAGCAATTCCATTTACTTTTGCATTGGGTTTTAGACCGATTTTCTTTGCTCNCACTGATAAACGAACCCATTTGCCCAGTTCGGGTAGTGGTCCCATTTTTAGCCTCGTTACGGTATTTTCTCTGCCATAATGAATGAGGGATTCTCCCCAATAGGCACGATGNTCCCAAGTTCCATCATTGAATTGAAGCATTACCTGCTTAGGTGGATTTTTTGGGTCAAGGAAAGCGTATGCAAAAAATTCATCCTGATCATTTTTAACTTGGTGTGGATTTTTTGAGTTATAGAAAAAATGCTGATTATTCCCAACACCGGTTCGAACAAATGATTTTGAACCTGAAAAGACCGGATTTTCTGCAAGTTTCCATTCGCCGTGAAGTACGGCATCTTTGGGAGCGGCATCTTCGACAAATATTCTTTCCTTCTTTTCAACACCACTATCTGAAGGTTCGTNATAATGTAAANCCGATGACTGTTTGGTAAGTTGCTCTCGTAATTTTTTTCGTTCTTTCTCAAGCCCTGATTTCTTTTGATCTCTGATTTTTTCAGTCTCTTTTTTGGCTGATTCAAGTTCTTCTAATTTCTTTTCCTGATTAGGAGTGGGCAGGAAAAGATTTGGGTTTCTTCTACCCACCGGTCTTTCCTGAATATCGGCAAAAAATGCAGCCAAAGAATAGAAGTCTTTTATCGTAAAAGGATCATATTTGTGATCATGACACTGCGCACATCCAGTGGTGGCACCCAACCAGACTACCCCAAAGTTACGAACGCGGTCGGCCTGGTAAATCGCTTGATACTCAGCTGCCTGAGCTCCTCCTTCTTCAGTAGTTTGTAACAGACGGTTATAACCGGATGCTATCTTCTGCTGCTTGCTGGCCTCCGGTAACAAATCTCCAGCCAAGTTTTCGATCACAAACTGATCGTAAGGCATATTTTCATTAAACGCATTTATCACATAATCCCGATATGCAGAGACTTCCATGAAGACATCGCTATGATACCCTATAGTGTCGGAATAGCGTACCAAATCAAGCCAATGAACCGCCATACGTTCTCCAAATCTTTGATCGGATAAAAGGCGATCNGTTAANTTGNTGTATGCCTCANTCGATTGATCCTNTAGGAAAGATTCAGCTTCTTCAGGAGTTGGAGGCATTCCCACCAAATCAAAGTACAAACGTCTTAATAGAGTAATTTTATCAGCCTGTTTGGAAAACTGAAAAGGTTGCTTTTCAATTTTCTGAGAAAGGAAAAGATCCACTGGATGGCTAGATTTCGACTTGGATAAATTGGCAGGAATAGCTGGCTTGGATATAGGAAGAAACGACCAATGCTCTTCGTACTCGGCACCCTGTCTTATCCAATCCTCGAGAATTTTTTTCTGTTTATCATTTAATCTTTTCCCAGTCTCGGGTGGAGGCATGAGTTCATCCTTATCATCGCTGTGTAAACGAAATACGAGTTCGCTGTCTTCCGGTTTTCCTGCAATAACCGCGGAGTAGCCACCTAGGTCTTTTTGTGCTCCTTCAGNCAAATCGAGCCTTAGCTCAGCTTTTCTGGTGCTTTTATCGGGTCCATGGCAGTGAAAGCAATATTCCGACAGAATGGGTCGTACTTCATTGGTAAAGTCTACTTTAGCCTGCAACAATNGAGTTGCGTACATGCATAGAATAAGGAAAGCCCTGGTAACCAAAAGCGACTTTGAAAACATTCATAATGTTTTATGACTGGATCTAGGGTTTTCAATGATAGAAATTAGAAAACCTCATATTTTCTTTTAAGAGAGTTTCAACTGGACTGAGAAAATTTCTGGTGAGTAATTTAGTTTAAANATTATTTATCTTTTTTAAATTAATGCTATGCATTCGATATCTACTTTTAAATCTTGTGGACTTTAAAGAAAATNAATGCAGTTACCTGATAAAGGCAATCANTCGAGATTCGATTTAATCGAATCAATTGCAAAGGAAATCGCGAGTAGANTTTTATTACGCTTATCGAATTTTTCTTTACCGTCTTCCGGACACCCAAATTGAGAGGCCCAACCCATTCCTTTTTCTTCGTGGATTAAATGCACTTCCGTAACCCATTCCCTGATTTTCTCCAAATTCATAAGTAGTTTATTGCCCTCCTTGGGTTTTGCCAGTCTTTGGGCGTGAGGTATGCGGTGAGTAATCTGACCCTCTTGATCCTTATGTTCTTTCCATACAACTTCGGCAGTTTGGCAGGCTTCCCAATAGCGGACTTTTGAAAAATTTACATAACTATCAACGATTGATTGTCCCATGGCTTCAATCTCCTGCATTGCCGCTTCAGCAAAAGATACTCCATTAAGTGGAGTATAATTCGTTTGAGCCTTCTGAAGTATTTCGGTCTTCTGATTGATTGCTTGGGCAATACCTTTAACTATAGAGTAATTAATTTGTGCCTGCAAGTTGCCCTGAAGCATTAGATCGACTGCATCAAAATTATAATTGGCATCATCCTGCTTATTAGATTCCAGAATGATTTTGTGAGCGATGGCGGGCGATTTTGTCTGATTNGATCTTCCTTTGAGTGTAGGGATTGCAACGAGATTGGCGTAAGGATGATTGGCCAAAACTTTGACCTTTTTACCNAACTGTGTCCCTCGGATGATTGCATTTTCTCCAGTATTAAAGAACCGAGTTTCACCTTTCAAATTCCCTATGAATTTAATGTTACCTTCAAAAACCTCTGTTACGACTGTTGCCTCAGAATTACTATGATCAACTAAAACCCCAAATTGAGTTCCCAAATCAACGATTTTACCGAGCGGGGTATTGAGATGAAATGTTTCTGGCATGCCACTATGCGTAACTGTTGCTGAACCTTTTGCTAGNTGCAGGCTTGAATCGTTTTCTACCCTGAAGAACGCGGGCCCTTCAATCACCACTTTGGTTCCTGTGGAAAATTCTAATTCGATGGCACCGGAATGGAGATGAAGCATTTGATCTGGCATTTCATCTTCAATCGCAACGGAATAACCCCTCCAGTCAGCATTCTCAGTGGCGACTAGTTTTACTTCTGATGAAGTCTCGGGCAAGATGGCAAAAATGATCATGATTGCCGCTGCAACCCATCCGGTTAATGAGACANAGGAGATGAGATTTCTGGTCTTGCGTGATTTGTCAGTTTTAAAATTTAGAAAAGGTGTGTAATGGCGGTTTGAAAGTGCTGAGTCAGTATCAACAGAATTTTGGTAGTAAATACGGAGATCTTCATCCTCAGATAATTCACCTTGTAATTCTTTGAATTCTTCTTCGGTAATTTCTCGATCAATAAGTTTCCAAACTAATTTTTCAGAATTTTTCATGAGGTATCAAATGGTTTTTAGATTAGACTGAATACAGTTCAANAGTTGGTGGCGTAGGCGAAGTAATTTCTGAGACAGAGTGTTGGGTTGAATGCCTTCCCTGTTTGCAAGCTTTTCAACGCTGATCTCACCCTGATATCTTTCCAAGAGAAGGTTTCTTTCCTTCGAGTCGATTTTCCGCAAGCACTTGTTCATGGCTTCCTGTCTCTCCTTGGATGCAGATTCATCTGGTTCTTCCTTTCCGAGAATGTCCAACAATTCTCCATTAAAAACCAATTTTTCCCGACTTTGATTGCGCAAGTATGCCTTAACCTGAAAGAAACATACTCGGTATGCCCATTTAAGAAAAATTGTTTGGGGGTCCCAGTCCGATCTTTTCACCCACAGTACTTTGTTGCACTCCTGCAGGACATCATCTGTCGAAGATGAGTTGGCAAGCAACTTAGCCAAATAGTTTCTCATCTTCGCTTGCGCTAGCGTGAGTTCGGATACGAATAAACTGTCCTGGTCGGGTTTTTCCATTCAGATAATTTATACCAAAATGATTGAAGTTATGACTGCCAATTTTGCTTGTTCGGTAAAACTATTGATGCGAAATGGATTTGGACTGATTTAAAGTTGGATCATATCTCCGGTCCTAAAAGAGTGATCTGCGGCTAAAACGATTTCACTTGCTCGAATAGCGCTGTTTTGATGTTCCGTCAGGTCAGCGTTTCCTACTATCCCATCCAGGAAGAAAAGTTGTTCTCTGCGGCATAGTTCATCGTGGTCGGGTTCATCATCCAAATCAATGTACTCATCCTTTGCTTCCAGTTCACCCTTTTCGTTTTTCTCACTTCGATGAAGAAGAATCCGTTCTGTTTGGCAATGAGCATCCACATCAGATGATTTTCCTCTTGAACCTGCTTCCGCGGCAACAATAGAGGCAGATCCCAGTGGTCCAACGACATCTTTAACAAAGAATGCCGTTTCACTCATCATGGGNCCCCATCCTGCTTCATACCATCCGACACTTCCGTCTTCAAAGGTTACCTGGAGATGTCCGTAATTAATTTTGTCTTGGGGTAATTCATCAGTCAATTGAGCACCAATTCCCGACACGCGGGTAGGCTTGGATTCAGTCATTTGGCACATCACATCCACATAATGAACACCACANTCAACTATCGGAGATATTGAGGAAAGCAGGCTTTTGTGGGTCTCCCAATTTTTCCCATAGGACTGTTGGTTTAAATTCATCCGCATTACGAGTGGTGTACCCAATNTNTTNGCCACTTCTACAAANTTAATCCANCTNGGNTGNTGNCGNANAATATAACCNACNACCAANGCNTTNTNTTTAGANNNNGCAAGNNTNACCAACTCNTTGCANTGTTCNGCACTTTCNGCCANTGGCTTTTCNGTNAANACATGNCAGCCNGCTTCCAGTGCNGCNTTNGCAAAAGGNTAGTGNGTATCNGGNTAGGTNGANATNCAAACTGCATCNGGCTTTAGTTCTTCNAGNGCNNTNTTANAATCATTTNCNTCGGGNGTGCNTTNNGGNAGTTCAGCCATNANTTTNNCTCNGGACTCNGGACTNCGNGTNCAAATNGCNGCNATTTCAAATTCAGGNATNGANGCNTANGCTAANGCATGNGATCTGCCCATNTTNCCNGCCCCAACAACNAGNACNCTTATTTTATNTTNGNTCATAGTNAAATTANCTNGAAATCCAGTCNGANGGNCGNTGTTTGCGTACTAAATCATCCTGCATTTCACCGACAAATTTATAGTATCCTTTGAGGGTAAGTTTTGATGCCGCAGATTCATCAATCAAAATGGTGGTTCTTTGATGGAGTTGGAGAGCTGATGCTGGGCAAAAAGAGGATAAGGGACCTTCGACCATGTCACGGACGGCATCTGCCTTGTTTTCCCCGTGAGCAAGCAAGAGGATTCTACGGGCATTCAGAATAGTTTGAATTCCCATTGTGATTGCCAGTTTAGGCTGGAATTCGTCAGGTTTGAAGAATCTGGAATTATCCTCAATTGTTTGCATGGTTAAAGTCTTTACACGCGTAATTGACCCCAGACTTGAGGTCGGTTCATTGAAACCAATATGTCCATCAGTACCAACTCCGAGTATTTGGAGATCAATTCCTCCTGCATCCTCAATCATTTTTTCATAAGCTGGCCCAACTTTTAACGGGTTTTCAGCCATGCCGTCTGGCACCTCAGTATTCGTTTTATCAATATCGATATTGTTGAAAAGGTTTTCATCCATAAAATTACGGTAGCTTTGTGGATGATCCCCCGGAACTCCGACATATTCGTCCAAGTTAAAGGTTTTAACCAGTTTGAAACTTAATCCGTAATTAGAATGACGATCAATTAGTTCCCTGTAGAGACCCAGCGGGGTGGATCCGGTAGCCAATCCGATTACGGAATCAGGAAAGGCTTTAATTTGTGACTCTACTAAATCAGCACTTTTACTGGCGAGGGATTGGGCATCAGGGAAAATGAGTACTTCCATATCTTGAAAACAATCATCATGGATAGCGAAGGATCAAGCTTTTACTTGATCAAAATTTAAGAACGCTAATCAAGAATGCTACGGATTTCAGTTATCAATTTTGTGGGTAACCAGAAATTTATTTCTTCTACGCTACCATCCTGGGAATAAGACAGATACATTTCAGGGTACTTCTGATTTACCTTTTCGATTTCTTTCCAAATCATGGGACCAACCGGTTTGCCTGATCCATAGTAAAACCAGTTTTTCTGGTTTTTTAAGGAGAACTCTGCCCAATTCAGAGCAACATTGGAAGCATTTGTTAATTCTAATTCGTCGATGACACCGTCTTTGTTTGCGTCAAACGCCTTAATTCCATCTAGGTTGTCATTTAAGAGTGTTTCAATTACTTGAGACAATTCGGTATTTTCAGCTTTCTGTTCAGTCGCTGATTCATCGGGAATCGCTTTTATTGAGTCTTTTTTTTTCCGTCTTCTTTAGGGGTAATGGTTTTCTTTGCGTTTTCTAAAATTTTTGCTGCCCCTGCAGGATCGTCGGTCAATTTCCCAAGGAACTCAGGGAGTTCAATACCGACGTTTTTGGTAATTTGATGAAGAGGGGGGAGGGCACCAACCAGTCCTGAAACAAAATTAGCCGTGTCATTTTTACCATCCTTTCCGTTTCCTGAATCCCAAACAGTCACTTTATCAATCTTAAGATTAGCAATCGCTTTGACCTGCTCAGAAACGAGTTGGGGAAGTTGTTCGGTTACCAAGAGAGTACTTGCAAATTCGGCACCTCCAGCACCACTGACAATCTTTGCAAAACCTTCTGCCTTACTCTGCAGTGCGGCCAATGTACCTTTTGCTTCGGCTTCCATCAGTGATTGTATACCATCTGCCTCACCTTTTTTGATGCGCCTAGTTTTTTCAGCATCTGCTTCAGCCAAGGTTTCAATCTTAGCCTTTTCTACTTGGGCAGGCACAACAATGTCGGCATGCTGGCTCGCTTTTTCTCTCTCGGCTCTTGCACCCTCAGCTTTTGTTTCCGCTGCATATGCCTCTTCAGAAGCCTGAGCAGACTTTACCTTTTCAGCTGCGACAGCAACTCTTTCGGCTTCCGCTTCCTGCTCTCTTCTGGCAGCATCTGATTGAGCAACCTTAATTCGAGACAAATTCTCACCTTCTGTAGCTGATGCCTGTGCGCTGGCCACTTGGATTCTTCTTTCACGTTCTGCTTCAGCAGCACCAATTTCACCATCACGTTCACGTTCAGCGACACTTACCTTCGCTTCGTTGATAGCACGGGCTGATGCTTCCTTACCCAATGCGTCAATATAACCGGACTCGTCAGTAATATCCTTAATATTAACGTTGATAAGACGAAGTCCTACTTTCTTCAACTCGACCTCTACACCATTGGTGATCTTTTCAATGAGCATGTCCCGGTCGGCATTAATTGCCTCGATGTCCATAGTCGCAATAACTACCCGCATTTGACCAAAGATAATGTCACTGGCCTGTTCGCGAACTGCCTGTATGTTAAGTCCAAGAAGTCTTTCAGCTGCATTCTCCATAACACCTGCTTCAGTCGATATTCCAACTGTAAAAGTGGATGGAGTATTTACCCTAATATTTTGTTTGGATAGTGCTCCCGAAAGGGCAATGTCAATAGGGATGGGCGTTAGGTCAAGCCACTGATAATCCTGAATGAGAGGCCAGACAAAGGAGGCACCGCCGTGAACGCATTTGGAAGATCGACCGCTTCCCGTTTTTCCGTAAATGACCAAAACTTTATCGGAGGGGCAACGCTTATATCGGCTGAAGAAGAATACAAGCGTTCCAAGAACGACGATAATGAGAGAAACTATTCCAATAAGTAAGAAATCCATGATTATTTATACCCTATTTTGTTGTTATAATTTNAGCTTCACGCTCCCGGACTAGATTCCTGTTCCAAGGGAGAAACCAAAAGAGTTTGTTGATCTACGATTTCGGTTACCCGTACCGCAACCTGGTTTGCGATTTTCTTTTCACAATCAGTAACCGATTTTACGATTCTAAGTCTTCCTTGAACCATCACTTCTATTTGTCCCATTCCTTTACGATTTGGAGGGATAGGAAGATATACTGTCCCGACTTCTCCAACACAGTTTTTGTAGTCCAGTGTACCTTCTTCTCGCAAGCTGTGAAGGTAGCTCATCAGATAAACTACAAGCCCGAGAAAAATCCCTCCCACTATTGTAGCTGCAAAAGTTGCAGTTCCTGATCCAAGACCATTTTGGATGGCGGCAGCTCCAGTCCACCCAAACCCTGTAAAAAAAGCACCTATGGATCGGATGGACAAAATTCCGGTAGCGCCTCCTTCTCCGCCATCTCCGATATCAAAATCACCCTCAACACCTTCTATTGCACCACCCATCAGTGCGAGTACCATTTGGATTGTGAGCACGAGACTGGATATCAGTCCTATTGCAACAAACGTTTTCATTGCACCATCCATCTGTAGCCAGTAGTCAATCATCTTTTATAATTATTTCTATTATAGGTCATTACTTTTTAGTTTCGTCAAGGAAACATTGAAAAAATCTCAATATTAGTCGAATGAGTCAATTATTACACGATCCTTTTTTCTGAAAAGTTTGAGGGATGCAAAAGTAGAAAAAAGAACGGAAAGAAAATAAATCAGGCATCCAAATTCCAAATGAACCTCAGTTCCGCCCGGTAAGCTTTTAAGACTTATCAAAACAAGCGATACGACAAAAACCTCAGCCATTGAAAATTTACTTAGTTTTCCAATTACGGACGCTATCCATTTAATATTTCTATGCTGTTCGGTCCCTCCAGATGCGGCCCAAAAAAAGTAAAGTTTTGTAATGGGGAATAATACGGAAAAAAAAGTTAGAACTGAAAACAGCAACCATTCCATCGAGTTGGCTAGTTCGATAATTATTCCAATGATCGAGTAAGTCACCGGTGCCATACTCTCGGGGTCAAGGGTTTCCATAAGCCAAGTGAGTTCTCCCGCCTTTGGAACAACAGTCATTGTGGGAGCAACCAAACCAATTCCCAGGAAGATTGAACTTAGGATGATTAATGCTTTACTCATTAAGGAGAATTCTTACTCCTTCATGAAGTTGGCGAGGTCTCCCATTGTAGAATCTATTGGCAGCACTGTTATCACAATTCTTCGTACACAGTTGTTACCTTCTTTTTTCATCTTTTTCTCATTTCTGCCAATTCTGAGTGTGGAGAGTTCGATCAAAATATTTCCAGCATCGTCATCTTTAGCCAAATCCTTATCGANAACAAATGCCGTTATACTCGCATCTTTCTGAAAGCGCACCCTTGCTGCTTGTATGGCTTCATTGGGAGAGATGGTCTTACCCAAAAGATCACTCCATTTTAAATCAATTTGAAGTCCAGACCAATTGGCCAATAAGGTATCGTCTTTCGCTGAACTTTCAAAAATTTCGTTNTCCTGCCATTTGATCGAGTAAGCGATGTCTGGACCACCATCCCCACGGTCCCAACTTTTTGAATCCTGATTTGTGGGGTAAAGTTCAATTTCAGATAAATAAAGGTAATAATTATTACCTTCACGCAAAAGCCCTCCCAAGTTTTCTTTTGTGCCATTTTGCAAACTGTTGCCGCTTTTGCTGTCGAAAGCAGATATTGCCCAGTACACTCCTGCCGCCAGTAGGATCACCAAGACAGGTACAAATGCAGTCAGCCAAGGTTTCTTGGGTGCGTCAAAGTCGGAAAGATTCGACATATACTGGCACCAAACTGTTTCACTTGATTAAGTGCAACCCAAAAGATGATGGTCTTGCAATTGAATCAGGAATTCACATCCGAGTTGATGAAGTTTTCTTTTATTATCTTCCGTTGCCTTTTGTAGAGAAATTCGAAAAGTCCAGGTTCGGGCAAATCGAAATTATCAAAAGGTGAAATATGCATGAATTCCTCTAATATCGATCAATTCGACACAAAACGCATTCTTAAGACCCTGCATTTTTGATTCAAGTCTGGGGCTTGATTCATTTAATGTAATGAATTTGCTCATTCTGGACTGATGAAATGCCTCGCCATTTAGTGATATAATCCAGTTGGCGACGAAGGACATCTTATCATCTTTCGCAAAAATAAAATTAATGCTTGTCTCCAATGATAATATTAAAAGAAAGAGTGAGAATTTATTTTGTAATTCNTTGAATGTANATGATTACTGCATTCATTANGCCTTTGCCGNCGACAAGGTTACAAAAAAATTATTTGAGCGGATGCTCTTTGAGAAGGGCGTCGGGCGAATACAGCCCAACGAAGCTCTTTACTTCGCCACGAATCTTTGAAACCTGGGAAGGTTCAATCGGTGACGCTTTATTCCCGAAGGAGTTCCTCACATAAGTAAGCACGGAAGCGATTTCCTGATCATTTAGCATATGCTCAAAAGGTGTCATCGGCACCTGTCCCGGGTACTTACGACCCATTACTTCGATGGGTCCCATGAGTCCTTTAAGGGTCAGTTTAATTAAACGATCTGAATTACCCGTTGTCCACTTGGTGCCGACGAGGGGAGGGAAGCCAGAATCGGGAAGTCCCTTTCCATTTCCTTGGTGGCAGGTGATGCAATGTCCTTCCCTCGCGTAAATTTCACTACCTTCAACAAATAGTTTTTTGTGTTCGGCCGATAAGTGGGAAGGCGCTGCCACTTTGCGATCCTTTAATTCTGACTCAGCAGGTTGACGATTTAATACTTCGCGGGCAAAACCGTAAGTCTGTTTGTAAATCGCACTCACATTTTTATTTTCTGTGCTTGCAAGTGTTTCCAAGCCAAGTTTTCTGGGCAGATAGGAAGCGGTTACTGCAGCAGTCATGCGTACTCTTTCATGGCTGTCGTTTGCTGCTTTGGCTAATAAATCCTTCGCATCATGGACATTGCCAAAATTGAATCGCAACACATTCATAGCCGCAGCACGAATACGATAATCGGATGATTTAAGAAGTTTTTTCATTAGTGGTTGATCAAGGCGACCAGCACCCCAAGTTACCCAAAGAGCTTCCAGTTGAAGTCTTTCATTTTTGTTTGCAGCCCACTTTACAACTTCTTTGGTTACGGCTTCGGAATCTCTACCCCGAAGTTCTCTTCGGGTGCGGTATCGCGTACGGAGTTCGGGAAGTTCAAGGTTTGTAATGAGTTCCGAAATGGACGCTCCATGAATTTTGGCAGGTTTTACAAGAGGGCGGGAGGGGTAGGTGATTCGGTAAATGCGGCCATGTTTATGATCTCTGTTTGGATCACGTGCATTATGCTGCATGTGCCCGATGAGAGCATTTTGCCAATCCACAACGTAGAGGGAACCATCCGGTGCAAATTCCAGATCAGTGGGTCTAAAGTTTAAGTCTTTCGATACAAAAAGATCCTGACGATATTCAGTCGTGTAACCTGGTTCNTGATCTATTATTTTGTGCTGCTTGGCTCCGAGAAAACCAATGTTGTTGTTGATAAGAACATCCCCTTGAACCTCTTCTGGAAAATGTCTACTTGATACAAATTCAATGCCGGAAGTAGGTCGAACCTTATTGGAAGTAATCAAATCGGGAGCCTGCAGATTTGCCCCATATCTCGCCTTTACCATACCTGGAAGCATCCAGGACAATTTAGTGCCTGAGGTGTGAAGAAACAATTCCTGACCGTAGGCATCTACTGCAACACCCCAAGGGTTTGGAATATTAAACTGGGCGTGACGAATTAATTTGCGAGTTCTTGGGTCGTACCTAAAAAAGCCTCCATTGGACCCTCTCTGCGGGCCAAATGCTGTTTCAACATGACTGTGTAGGAAAACTCCTTCGCACATGATGATGGCTCCGGAGGGATCCGCACAGAAAGATGATATTGCATGGTGAGTATCATGATCATCGAAGCCGGAGAGAAGAACTTCTCTTTTGTCATATTTATCGTCGCCATTACTATCCTGAAGGAAAACAAGGCTTCCACTCTGGGAAACATAAACCCCGTCATGAGATATTTCGAAGCCAATGGGAATGTGTAAGTCATCCGCAAAATTGGTTTGTTTGTCTGCCTTGCCGTCGTTGTCAGTATCTTCGAGGATGATTAGTTTATCAGTTGGCAGGGGATCGCCTATACGGTAATGAGGGTAACTTGCCATGGTTGCCACCCAGAGCCTTCCCTTATTGTCGAAGGAAAGTTGGACTGGATTGGCAAGATCAGGGAAAGTGTTTTCATCCGCAAAAAGTTCAATTTTGTAACCTTCAGGAACCTGGATTTTAGTCTTCGCTTCTGGTCCTGGCGTGTATTTGATATTTCCGTTCTTACTGTTTTTATCGGGAGTAATGTAATTGGTTGGTACCTCGGGGAGTTTTGAGGTCTTAGCATCAGCGGCATTCATGTTGAATTTTTTACCAGCAAGAGTTGCCCATATTGCCTGATCCCTGATTGCTGTATACTCGCGCGTTTTTTCAATCTCATAGGGATAGTTTTGCGGGCCAAATGGGTTATAGCGCCGACCATAAACATGAACTCCATTGGGTACCTTGAAATCATTTAGCCAGTAGAAATTCTTTTCCATAACCAGGCTGGCGACTTTATTTCGAAGATTTTCTTTGGTGCTCGGTGTTCCAAAAACCGAGTCCGCCAAATACTTGGCAAGCTTTCGGTAACCATGATCATTGTAGAGGGCTCCGTCTACCGTATGCCTTTTGCCATCGCGGTACCATTTCTGGGATGGACCGAAACAATCAATGAAAAGAATCTCATTTGCGATTGCAGTTTCACGCATTGCCTGAGTGTAAATGCTTAAGTTTCGATTCTGTCGTCTGCCATCGGTTATGCCGGACACTTTTTCCACNGCAGTGGGAGAGATCAGGACGATTTGAGGCGTGGACTGACCAAAAGGCATTGAATTTAAATGCTTAAGGTAAGCATCCAGTTCATTTTTGAACCGATCGACCTGATTTGCACCATCAAAAGAAGAATTGAATCCAAAAAAGCAAAGGACTACCTCTGCATGAAGATTCGATAGCCATTGATCTGGAGAGGGGAAATGACCTTTGGGTTTTGTAATCCCTTTCAAACTGTCGTGAATCAACTCCTTAGCTCCTGGAAAAGCGTACTGCTCTTCCTGATTTCGGCTGGGATGAGGGCGAAAGCCGGGGGTGTTCCCCTCATCGCAAAGGTTCCTGATTTTAAGATTGAGGCTTGGGTGGCGAAGGTAAATTTCAGTTTCGAAATGACCGTAATGAATCATTCTCGATCCCATTCCTGCCCCTACAAAGCATATGTCATCCCCTTCCGTTAGTTTAATTTTGGCAGTAAGTCCAAACGTAAACAAAGCAAGGATCGTTAATGATAAAAGGTTTCTCAATTTGAATGAAAGCATGGGTGGTAAGTAATGTGAACAAAACTAATTATGATCGATTTTAAAGCGTTCACAAATGTTTAATGGGTAAAACAATCATCTCTCTGCCAAAGAAAAATAAATTCTTTTAAAACGAAAACAATTATTTGATCGAATAGAATCTGTTTTGGCAGATTTTGACGAATNAAGACGAAACCGTCANCTTATGATCGGTTTGACGGCATGCCCATGAACATCAGTGAGCCTAAAATATCTGCCTTGGTATCTAAATGTAAGGCGTTCATGATCAATTCCCAAAAGATGAAGAATGGTTGCATGGAAATCGTGAATATGAACACCGCCAGATGCCACATTGTAGGAATAATCATCTGATTGGCCGTATGTGATTCCAGCTTTTACTCCTCCTCCGGCAAACCATACGGAAAAATTCCTTGGGTGATGGTCACGACCAAAATTTGAAGCATTGAATTTCCCTTGGCAATAATTGGTTCTGCCAAACTCACCACCCCAAATAACCAGAGTATCCTTGAGCATTCCTCTTTGCTTCAAATCTTGGACCAAAGCATAGGATGCCTGATCGGTTTCCTTGCATTGCCTTTTGATTCCTCCGGGTAGACCCCCATGCTGGTCCCAGCCTGGATGATAAAGTTGGATAAAACGAACACCTTTCTCAGCCAACCTCCGGGCAAGTAAACAGTTGGCGGCGAAGGTGCCGGGTTTACGGGCATCATCACCATATAACTTGAAGGTGGATTCAGGCTCTTTGTCGATTGCGGTTACCTCAGGGATGGAACTTTGCATACGGTATCCCATTTCGTACTGAGCTATGCGTGTTTCCAAAATGGGGTCACCTGTTTTTTCAAGTTGAATTTCATGTAACTCTTTGAGTCGGTCCAGCATTTTACGACGCCCTGCCTTGGAAACTCCTTCAGGACTGTTCAGGTATAAGATTGCATCCTTATCTGCACGAAAACGGGTACCTGCGTGTTTGCCGGGAAGGAATCCGCTCCCCCAAAGTCTAGATACCAAAGGTTGACCACCTTTACCTTTAGTTTTAAGAACCACAAAACTTGGCAGGTTTTCGTTCATCGATCCAAGACCGTAGGATAGCCATGCACCCATACTTGGACGTCCTGGGAATTGAGAACCAGTCTGCATGAAAGTGACTCCAGGACCGTGATTGATTGCTTCAGTGTACATTGAATTAACGATGCACATGTCATCCGCCACTTTTGCCGTGTTAGGCAGAAGTTCACTAATCCATTGACCGCTCTGTCCATACTGCGAAAATTTGAATGGAGAACCAACCAATGGAAGACTTGCCTGATTACCAGACATCCCCGTCAGTCGTTGTCCTTTGCGTACGGAATCGGGTAGTTCTTTTCCTGCTTCCTCTTTTAATCTTGGTTTGTGATCAAAAAGATCGATTTGAGATGGGCCACCGGATTGAAAAAGGTAAATGACCCGTTTTGCCTTTGCTGGGTAGTGTAGAGCATTTCCTGATTCAGCATTAAGCATATCAGCAAGAGCGAGTCCTCCCAGACCGCCTCCAAATTTTTGAAGAAAATTCCGTCGGTCAATACCGATGGGTGAATCGTAACCGGTACAAAGGTTTTGATTATTCATACAATTGCCTATCTTTTGGAAATGGTTTCGTCGAAATTCATAAGTGCGGAAACAAANGTAGTGACCGCAGCCAATTGNGAAAGTTCCTTGGATTTTGNCTTGTAGTATCCAACCTTGAGAAACTTTTCGGCCTCTTTGGAATCCTTAAATTGTTCTTTCTGNTCACTAAGTAANTGAAGTAGGATGACTGCTTCTTTTTCGCTGGGATATCTACTTGTGAGNTTTCTAAANGCATCATTAACGAGAGCTGCCGGGTTTTCTGTGCCGTGTTTTATTATTAACTGATCGGCAAATGCCCTGGCTGCTTCCACAAACTGGGTTCCGTTCAAAAGAATGAGCGATTGGGAGGGCGAGTCAGTCCGTTCCCGTCTCACCGTGCAAACATCCCGCTTGGATGCATCCAAAGCCATCATTACTGGGGTTGGTCCCGTTCTTTTCCAGTATGTGTACATGCTCCGGCGATAGACATTTGGTGCCCCATCAGGATTGATGGGTTTGAAAGATACCTTGAGATCGTATGGTTTGGCTCCCGCACCGCCTACTTTTTTGTGAAGTAATTTACTGTGAGAAAGTAATCCGTCCCGAATCATTTCTGCAGGTAAGCGATAAGCGGGTGATCGGCTAAACAGTAAATTTTCTGGATCAATATCTTTTGCCCTTTGAGAAATCCGACTTTGTTGCCTGTATGTATGGGACAAAACCATCTTCTTCAGTAAATGGTGTAAGTTCCAGCCGGAATTGATGAAATCACGNGCCAGCCAATCAAGNAGTTNGGGGTGGGTNGGAGGTTTGCCCTGCATTCCAAAATCTTCAGACGTTGAGACAAGGCCACGACCGAAAATCATTTGCCAGTAACGATTAACCGTAACGCGTGCGAGGAGTGGATGGTCAGAAGCGGTAAGCCACATGGCCAGTCCCAATCTATTG
>NZKO01000098.1 GCA_002692535.1 Opitutia bacterium | reverse complement strand
AGACCTTATTATCTTCTTTGGTTCCCTGCTTGCTGTTATGTTATTTGGACTGTTTGCGGGAAGAAAAGACACGGGAACTGAAGGATATTTCCTTGCTGGAAAAGATGCCCGTTGGTGGGGAGTAGCTGGTTCGATCTTCGGATCCAATGTTTCCGCAAATCACATTGCTGGAATGATGGGGGTTGGCTTTGCGGTTGGATTCGCTCAGAGCCAATTCGAGATAACTGCAATAGCTGGTCTTTTGTTACTCTGTTATGGATTTCTTCCAGTATACAGAAAGATGAATGTTTATACCTTGAGCGAATACTTAGGGAAAAGATATGATGATCGCAGTCGTGTAGCTTTCGCACTTGTGATGATAGTGATAATGGTTGTCGTTCAAATGGTACCTGGGTTTTATTTTGGATCGAGATCGGTCAATCGGCTTCTGCAGGGAGATACTGGGCAAAAAGCAGTTGCGGAAGCGGTGCTTAATGAAGATGGACAACTTACTGAAGTAAAAGTCTTGAACGGTGGCGAACAGTACGGATCTCAGCCCAGAATAATGATCAACGGTGAGATCACCAATATTGCACAGATTGAGATTAATGAGGGAAAAATTAAAAACATCTCCCTAAATGATGAAAAGTCAGTACTATCATTTGTTCATCAGGATCCTCCAACAATAACTTTCGATGGTGGCAGTTTAAGAAATAGTAAGCTTTCTCCTGGTGATGTAGATCCAGATAATTATCGTCTTGGCATATTAATAATGGCACTTGTAACAGGTGCCTATGTAATTGTCGGGGGCTTGCGTGCTGTGATCATTACCGATGTAGTACAATCAGTACTGATGCTAATCGGTGGCCTAATAGTGGCTTTCATCGTTTTCGATTTGCCCGAAGTAGGCGGTTGGTCGGGCATGAGGGCAATGGATGCAGCAGTTCCAACGGACCAAGAAAAAATGCACCTTTACGAACCGAGTGATCATCCAAAACTCCCTTGGACAGGAATGCTGAGCGGATTAATGATTCTTCATTTTTTCTACTGGGGGACCAATCAGTTTATCGTACAAAGAGCCCTTGCTGCCCGATCAGAAAGAGAAGCAAGAATTGGCATCATTACAGCTGGTTTCTTTAAGCTACTAATCCCGTTCTTTTCAATTGGAACAGGGATTGCGGCTTATTATCTTTTTCAAAAAAAGGGAATGTCAGTCGCATCCGACGATGTGTTTATTACATTGCTAACTGAATATGTACGGCCAATTGGTTTTGGATTGGTTGGATTGGTAGCAGCAGGGTTGATTGGTGCCATTCTCTCATCCGTAGACTCCATGCTTAATTCAGCATCTACAATTATAACCTTTGATGTTTACAAACAATTCTTCCGCCCTGACGCGAGTGAGAAAGATTTAGTTCGTTTTGGGAGAATATGTATAGGTATTTTCATCATAGCTGCAGGGTTGATTGCTACATTGATCATGGATCCCAATTCAAAATCACCATTTTTTCTATATGTTGCCCAAAATCAAATGAAATTAGTGGCAGGTTTAGTTGTAGCTTTTCTTGTAGGTATGTTTTGGAAAAGAGCGACTCCTACTGGTGGAATTGTCGCAATCTTATCAGGTTTATTTGTATCTTTTTGGCTATCTCCACCTAATGCTGCACCATGGGAGTCCCCATATGTTCTTCTATTTGCAGATGTGCCTTCGGTTACTGAGCATTTTGGTAAACAGCTAAATTTCTTTCACGCATCCTTTATAGCTGCAGTGATCTCATTTGCTCTTCATATTATTGTTAGTCTGAATACCCAGCCCAACAAAGATAAGTCAAAGTTCACATGGACAGAATTGGGAGGACATTCCCCTTCAGTTTTACGAAAAGCTGGTATCAAAATAATCATTAGCCTGTCCACATTCGCAATTTTGGGACTTTTGATGGTTAATGAGCAAATTACTCCTATGAGTGCTGGTTTTTTGGCTGGGCTAGTCACTTGGTTGATGTTCATCGAAGTTGTAATGAAGAACTTTTTCAAATCAGGTAAATTATCGATTATTTTTTCTGATGATCGATTTTGGGGAGGAATTTTGGGATCTTTCGCAATTTACATGATGTACTACTATTACTGAGCTATTCATCAATAATCTCGGCCAAGTCCTCAATCGGATAGGTCCAGATCTCCGAAAGCGTAGGATGATACCAATCAGCTCTGGCTAACTGATGAACAGTCGCTCTCATAGATACTGCCACAGATAATGTGTGAATTAATTCTCCAGCATCTTTTCCCACGCATTCGGCACCAAGCACAACCCCAGTTTTCTTTTCGGCATGTACGGCGACATAACCGTGCTTCGCTTCCATTAAAATAGATTTACCATGGTCATCGAAAGGATAATCCGCAGATAAGTACTCGATACCCTTTTCATCAAGTTGCTCAGGCAAAAATCCGACTGATGCAACCTGGGGATCGGTAAAAACCACCCCTAGAAGATGATCGTATGAAATCGGTTCGGTAGCTTTACCTAACGCATGATTCGCGGCAGTCTCTCCCTGCCGAATGGCAATATGAACAATTTCATGGGGACCGGCACAATCTCCTGCCGCATATATGTGGGGAACTGAAGTTTGCTGAAAATCGTTGGTTTGGATATGTCCGGATTTTTTGATTCGAACACCGATTTCAGATAAGTTCAACCTATCCGTCGCAGGAGTTCTGCCAAGGGCATGAAACAAAAACTTGGTTTCAATCGACTTTTTCTCTTCATCATGAAGATAGTCAACACGGATAGTTGTATCATTGGTTTGTTCCAAGCGTTCAATCGATGAGCCCGTTTTCACAATCATACCTTCCTCTCTAAATTTATGCAGAACACAGGTAGATGCTTTCTCAGGAAATCCTTTCAAAATATTTTTATTTCTTTGGAGTATGGTTACAGAGCAACCTATACGATGCAGAAACTGGCTAAGTTCACAGGCAACAATCCCTCCACCCAGAACAACCACTTCCTCAGGAATCTCAGAAAGATCAAGAACATCATCGCTTGTTTTAAATGAAACTTGATCCAATCCCAAAACTGGAGGCATGCTAATTTTGGAACCTGTTGAAATAATGAATTTATCTGCCCTTATGACAGTGCCGTCTTTCATTCGGACTGATTTTTCATCTAAAAACCAAGCACTTGAGCGAAAAAGAGAGAACCTCCCGTCTTTCAACTGACCTTTTCTGTAATCGGCAAATTCAGTAATAATCTCCTTCTTTCTTCTCTGAATCGAAGCCATATCTGCCCGAATGTCATTACATTCAAATCCGAAGACCTTGCCTTGCTTGGCAATATGTAACATTTCTGCCGAATAAATTAAGGTTTTAGATGGCATACAACCTCTAAGAATACACAGTCCGGAAAGTTCTTCACCACCATCTACAATTGCGACGTTTCCACCTTCTTCTTGAAAAGTTCGTGCGGCGGCATAGCCCGCACTGCCCCCACCTATAACAATTAAGTCGAAATCTTTCATCGGTAATATTATATTTGTATTTTAGGATAATCTCATTTTTATTCTAACTTCTATCCCAATTCATTTTAGAATATTTTTGATATAATAGTAGGTAAATACTCAATCTATAAAACATGATAAAACTTCAAGAGTACAATCAGGGCGATGTTGTTCTCCCTGCCGGACAAATCGGAAAAGGATTCTGTATACTTGAGGATGGAGTTCTAGAGGTAATAAGGGACGGGAGAGTTCTAAGTGAAATAGATCGCCCTGGTTCGATTTTCGGAGAATTGAGTGAAATTCTTGGTCTGAAACGCGATGCAGTGATACAAGCCAAAACATTTGCCAAGGTCAGACATGTAGAGGAAAGTATTGCAGACATAGTCTCAAAAAATCCCAAAGTAGCTATCAAACTCATTAAAACCTTAGGCAGAAGGCTGTACAGAATGAACCGCATTGCCGCAAAGGATAAAGCTTCAAAAGACACACATGTAGAAACAGAAAAAGGAATTGAAATCCTCGTTGTTGATGATAAGCCGAATATCATAACCCAAATTTCAGAAATATGCTCTAGAAGTGACTGGATTGTCAAAAGTGCAGTTGATGAGGCCTCAGCCTTAAGGGCTTGTGATGATTCCAGCTTTAATGCAATTCTCATAAGTATGGCATTGCCTGGAGACATGCCGATTGACTTAAGGAGAAAATTAAAGACATCTCATAAGGTTCTCAATACACCAGTAGTTGGTTTGATCGTAAAAGGCGACGAATCTGCTCAGAAACGGGCATTGGATTCTGGATTTGCAGATTGCATCGAAAAGCCATTTGACCCAACCAAGACTGAAGCCACTCTCTATAAGATAATGGGTCTCGACTCATCGGCCCGTTATTTTAAGTTTCAGGATGACCTTCTTCTATTTAAGGTTCCCGCCTCATTGTCAGAGTTCGTCATCAATGACATCAAAGACAACATGGATCATAGGATCAAGAATACCATTAACGAAGGAATCACCAAACTGGTAATTGACGTCTCTTCACTCGAGGAGGTGGAAGAAAGTGCTATAGAAGTTGTTGGTGAGTTTGCAGAAAAGATAGATGATATGAAATTACCCATGAGAGGTGCAATTATTGCAACTGGCGATGACGCTGAGATGTGGAACAATCTTGATGGTTGTGAGGAATGGGGAGTATGTGATAACATTGAGTCTGCTAAAGAATACTTGAACAGGGATCCTGATGCTGATGAGGATGAATAATTATGATTCATTCTTTCTTCCCCTGCTGTAGATTTTTATAAGGTGACCAAAGAGATGAATGCGGATTATGTCCGCAAGAAGTTTCTCCAGATTCATCAAAACTTGATCCAATCACTATTTCAATGTGATTCGAAAGTAGTTAAACAAACAGAACAGTGGAATAGATCAGAAGGTGGAGGTGGAAAAACATGTGCTTTCTCTAACGGTTTGTATTTGGAAAAAGGGGGCATTAATTTCTCTGATGTAAAAGGATCCAAACTTCCTCCAACTGCACTGGCGGACAGACCTGAACTTACTGAATCCCCCTTTCGAGCAATGGGCGTGTCTGTAGTTTTTCACCCGCAAAATCCGCATATACCAACTGCTCACGCAAACATACGCTTTTTTA
The DNA here is from genome assembly GCA_002692535.1 of Opitutia bacterium. Taxonomy (GTDB): domain Bacteria; phylum Verrucomicrobiota; class Verrucomicrobiia; order Opitutales; family Seribacteraceae; genus Seribacter. Next base: position 5,076 of record NZKO01000098.1, on the reverse strand, counting down.
CGGCAACAGACCATAATGGAGGTGATGTTTGGTGGTTTGGAGGAGGATTTGATCTCACACCCTATTATCCAATTCTAGAGGATGTTATTTTTTGGCATAAAGAGGCTAAAAAACTGTGTGATGACTTTGATGAATCCATTTATTCCTTATTTAAGAAACAGTGTGATGAATATTTTTACCTGCCCCACAGAGGGGAAACTAGAGGGGTTGGTGGTATCTTTTTTGATGATCTTTGCCTTAATGATTTTGAGACGACATTAAGATTTTGCGAAAGGGTAATGGCTGTATATTCCTCTTCATTCTTTACTCTATTTGATAAAAGGAAAAAAATGCCTTTCACTGATCATGAACGTGAATTTCAATCATATCGGAGAGGAAGATATGTGGAATTCAATCTTGTCTATGATCGAGGAACTCATTTTGGTCTTCAATCTGGAGGGCGAACTGAATCAATTCTCATGTCAATGCCTCCAGTAGCCAATTGGATTTATGACTGGACCCCTGAAATAGGTTCAAAGGAAGAAGACCTGTATGAAAATTTTCTCAAGCCTGTAGACTGGTTAAATTTGAAATCATGAATTCAAGAGAAAAATTCCTTGCAGCCATAACTGGTGCAAACAAAGGACGCCCACCTCTTTGGGTTATGAGGCAGGCAGGACGTTACCTACCAGAATATCGAGAATTAAAGGAGCAGCATGGTTTTCTTAAAATGGTGAAGACGCCAGATCTATCAGCTGAGGTTACCCTACAACCCTTAAGAAGATTTGGTCTCGACGCAGCGATTCTATTTTGTGACATTCTCGTTATTCCTGAAGCTATGGGACAAGGCTATGACTTTAAGGATGGGGGTGGCATTGCCATGGCGTACGCTTTGAAATCTGAAAGTTGTGTGCAAAAACTGGAAGTTTCTGAGATCTGCAAAAGACTCTTCTATGTCAATGAATCACTAAGGCTTTTAAGGAAAGAGTTGGGTCAAGACAAAGCGCTACTTGGATTTTCAGGTTCTCCTTGGACTCTTGCCTGCTACATGATTCAAGGTGGTTCAGAAAATGGCTTCCCGCGTGCGGTCCATTGGGCCAAAAAAAATGCTTCCGCCTTCAATCTCCTGATGGAAAAACTCACGCAAGCCATAACTGAATATTTGAAAATGCAAGCTGATTGTGGTGTTGACGCGATTCAGATATTCGATTCATGGCAGAGCCTATGTCCAGTTGAGCATTCTTGGGATTGGTCCATAAAGTGGATTAATCAAATTATCGATGGTCTTAATTCCCAAGTTCCGATTATTCTCTATGCAAAATCTTCATCGGAAAGGATAGATAATTTAATGAGGTCAAAGGCCGATGGCCTAAGCATAAGTGAAGATATTAACCTGCCATCTTTAAGAAAAAAACTTCCGTCTCAATACTTACTTCAGGGAAACCTGCCTCCCAGCTTAATGGAAACTAACTATGAAGATGTGAGAAAAGTGACGACTGACTTTCTCAATGAGATGAATAATGACTCTGCACATATTCTTAACTTGGGTCACGGAATCAGACCACAAGCTAAAATTGAGTGTATGGAATCATTGGTTCAAACAGTCTTGGAATACTAATTTGATAAGTGTGCTGTTTCATTTGATTGACACAGGTTGTCTACGGCTTCTTCAAAATCTTCAAAACCTTCCACAATAGCTATTTCCATCCTTACAAAATAAAGTGGAATGATTGGCTTGTAGTCTGGAGGAATGCGTACGGCATCCTTTTCAGTTGTTATCATTACATCGGCCCCTGAATTCTTAGCCTGCTGAAACATTTTGTCCAATTCATTGCTTGTGTATTTATGATGATCAATAAATCTCTGCTTAAATCTCAGCTCACCCGACATTTTATTAATCAAATCTTCAAAACCACGTGGAGATGCTATTCCACAAAAAACGCCAACATACGACTCNTNCAGAAAGGTTAGACCCTCTTTTGCACATCCATTTATTTGTTGAAAGAATTGTGGTTTGTGGACACAACGAATAATCTCTGCATGACTGTTGTATTTCCGGATAGTCTGCAGGATTTCCAGATCTGGTTCAATTTCAGACTTTGTAAAAAAGATATACGAAGCCCTTTTCAAATGTCGAACTGGTTCCCTGAGTATACCCCTAGGTAAAAGGCGTCTGTTGCCAAATGGATTTGTCTGATCAACCAACAGAATATTCAATTGACCTTTCAAATGAAGATATTGAAAGCCATCATCTAGAATAACTGTATCAACTCCAAAATGTTCAATTGCGTACCTGCCTGCCTTGACACGATTTTTATCGGTTAAAACAACAACNCCAGGCAAATTTCTAGCAAGCATGTAAGGCTCGTCTCCAGCATCTTCAGAATTNAAGAATATTTCCTTTCCATCACTAACAACTTTTGGAGGTTGGTTATCCCTTAAGCCAAACCAATTATTGAAGTTTCTTGGGATAGATTTTTTTCTACTCTTGTAGCCGCGACTCAATATCGCAACCTTGCGCTTTTTTTCGAGTAATTCCTTCGCAAATTTCTCCACAACAGGAGTTTTGCCTGTACCTCCTACCGTTAAGTTGCCAACAATAACAACGAGGCAATCCAAGGGCTTATTTTTAAAAATGATGTGATTTGAAAATAAAAAAAGACGCAACCTGACTATTGCGGAGAAAACAAAAGAAAAAGGNATTAAAAACAACCCAAACAACCTCGCTGAAACAGAAAGATCCCGATCATACAAAACACCTTCTACGAATGATTCGAATTCATTCCACTTTTCTTTGCTCCATTTGGTGTTTTGAGTCACAACCAAATACCTAGTAACGAAATTGTCTTCTCTTTCAACCTGTTTCCAAGTATTAAGGAAAATCACNCTAAGATTTACGCAAANAAGCACTTAATAAATAACACAAAATGCAAGTTACGCTCTTAAAGTCGAAATTGCACCAAGCTAAGGTGACTTCTGTTAGACAAGATTACTCTGGAAGTTTGTCAATCGATCAGGATTTGATGGAAGCCGCAGGCTTTTTACATCATGAGAAAATACTTGTAGGTAACATTACAAATGGAGAAAGGTTTGAAACATATTGCATTCCAGCAGAGCATGGATCTGGAGAAATCGGCTTAAATGGAGCTGCTGCTCATAGGGGGAAACCAGGAGATCTTTTGGTTATAATGACCTTCATTAATCTCAACCCAGAGGAAGCAACAGTTTGGGAACCTCGTTTGGTTCTGGTAGGAAAAGATAATAACACTTTTAATCTAATTAAATCACCTCAATGATAGACTATAAATTACACATTCCTGGACCTGTTGACGTATCAAAAGGTGCCTACGAATCCTTAACCAAACCTGTAATGGGCCACAGAAGCCCTGATTTCGTAGACCTTTATCAAAAGTGCCAGACCCTGCTTCAAAGTCTCTTCATGACGGACGACCCAGTATTTCTCTCCACATCCAGTGCATGGGGGGTAATGGAGGGGGCTGTTCGTAACCTGAGTGAAAAAAAAGTCTTGTGTTGCATGTGCGGTGCTTTCTCGGACAAGTGGCTCGACGTTTCAAAACGCTGTGGCAAACCAGCAGATGCCTTATCTGTTGAATGGGGGTCACATATTGATCCGACTGAACTGGATTCGAAGCTGGCAACAGGTGAATATGATCTGGTTACTCTAGTCCATAATGAAACTTCTTGTGGTATGATGAATCCACTGGAAGATATCATGAATGTTCTATCAAGGTACCCTGAAGTACTCTCCGTAATTGATACTGTGAGTTCCTTTTCCGTTGTCTCCATCCCCAAGGATAAATGGGGGATAGATGTAATTTTAACGGGTTCTCAAAAAGCATTGGCACTCCCACCTGGCCTAGCTTTGTTTTCCGTATCTGAAAGAGCGTTTGAAAGGGCTAAAACCATTGAAGGTAGAGGTTATTATTTTGATTTCATTGAATTTCTCAAAAACCATGAGAAAGGAATGACCCCTAGTACACCTGTAATCCCTTTGATCCATGGTCTTCATTACACACTTGAGAAAATATTTGAGGAAGGCGTTGAGCATAGACATCAAAGGCATGCACAACTCAATCAGTTGGTTCACGATTGGGTTTCAGCTAAGGGCTTTGAACTTCTTCCTGAGAAAAAATTTGCTTCAAAGTCGCTAACTTGCGTCAAAAACAACTTGGATATTGATGTTGCAGGTTTTGTTAAAACATTGCGTGAAGAGAAAAAGCTGTCGATTGATGGTGGTTACGGAAAAATTAAGGGAAAAACATTCCGTATTTCCAACATGGGCAACGAATCTTCAGAATCGATAAATTATCTATTGGAGCAAATGGATGATATTCTTCCAAGGTTTCAATAATTGTTGCTGAAAACTATTTAGCTCAATGCATAAATGAAAAAACTTGTCATAGCCGAAAAACCCAGTGTTGCCCGTGATCTTGCCCGTGTGCTAGGTAAGGTGCCTAAAAAAGACGATTTCTTTGAGAATGGGGAATGGGTTATCGATAGTGCAGTTGGTCATTTGGTAGAATTGTACATGCCCGATGATTTCGATCCGAAATTAAAGTCTTGGAAGATATCCAACTTGCCAATTATCCCGCCTGCTTTTGATCTCAAGCCTATAGCTGCAACCAAGAAAAAATTTCAGCAATTGAAAAAGCAATTGAAAAGAAAAGACATTGAACTTGTGATCAATGCATGTGATGCCGGGAGAGAAGGTGAGCTTATCTTTACCTACATCTATGAACTGTCAAAGACCAAACTACCTGCCAAACGTCTTTGGATGCTTTCGATGACCGATAATTCCATCAAAGAGGCCTTTGCAAACTTAAGAGATGGTAAAGATCTGCAACCACTACAGGATGCTGCCAGATGCCGTTCAGAATCGGACTGGCTGATTGGTATCAACGGTACTCGTGCGGTCACAATCAAACGAACTGCATCGCGTGGAAGACAGGCGAGGCGTGCGGCTTCACCGCCACGCGGTCTTCGGGCTTGAGGGTGTGGAAATAGAGCGCGGTCATGATCGAAACCATCGACGCGCAGGAGGCCTGGTGCCCGCCCACTTTCACATCGCCTTCGCCC
>NZKO01000097.1 GCA_002692535.1 Opitutia bacterium | reverse complement strand
CAAAGGCCTTCATGCAGTGTAGAGTATGCACCCAAACATCTCCCTCCGAATGCCATTCGGGGTTCTGCTTACAATTGATTAGGGCATTAATTTCAGGAAATTTTTTAACCAGCCTGTATCCTTTAGGAAGTTTAAACCGGCATTAATAATTTTACCTTTAAGAATCAGTTTCTTCCTGCTTGTTCTGCACCTAATCTTATCCTAGCTTTGTAGAGTGAATAGGAAAATTACCTATGGCGTTCTTTGGGCATTGACCATCAGTTTGTCCTTTTACTTCGGCTTTCTTTCGAGGGATCCTTTCGATCCGATCCAAAAAAAGGTTTTGGAAGAAAGTTTGCGTCGGAAAATTCAGGATAAGGAATTCGATGCTCTAATGGAAAGACTGAGTAATGGACGAGAGCAACTAAGGTCAGGCGAGCAGGATATGGTGATTGTCGGAGAAGTGGATGCCCAACCGATTGAACTTAATTTTCTGCCATTGGAGTTGGAGCGAGTGGGCAAAGAGCCTCTAACCGGTGAGCGCATTCGCGAGGTGCTGGCTCCCGCTTTGGTAAGCGACGATCTGGTAGGCAGAAATGCAGTTATAGCTGATATGCTTTCACGACTCACTCCGGAAAATGCAGGCGATGCTCTCCGTGTCTTTGAGGAGATGCCATCCTCTTATCATACCGATAACAATTACCGTCTTTTCCTTCATGCATGGGCCAGAGTCGACGGAGCTTCGGCTCTTAATTACCTCATGAATAACCCAAATTCCCACCGCGTTGATGGTGGGCATATTTGGGCTATGTCCGGTTGGACCGCAACCGATCCACAGGCTGCTTATGACTTCGTTATGTCCAGAGAAAAAGTAGACCCTGGACTTTATCACGGCTTGGTTCGCGGATGGGGGAGAATCGATCTTGATGGAGTTCATCAATTTGTATCCTCCATTGAAGAACCTAGATTACGAGCAAGGATGACCGATGTAGTTGGGGAGTCAGTGGTCGAGCAACGAGGCATTCAGGGAGCCCTAGACTGGTTGGGGCAGCTTGATCAAAACCAGGCTTATATTCAGTCAGCTTATAATTCGGTAATAAAGCGTGCGATTCCCAGAAATTCTAGCTCATTGGCTGAGTGGATCAACCGTAATCCCGAAGGTAAACACATCCAACCGTGGATGTATAGTGAAACAGCAAAGAGGATTGCATCCAAGGACCCCGGTTTGGCTGCGAGCTGGTTGGAGTCTCACCTGAGCAATAAGAAGCTAAACGGACAAGTGGTTGGTGAGGTGGCTTCGAGGTGGGTTGAGTCGGATCCTCAGGCTGCGTCTTCCTGGGTTGAAAGTTTGAAGGGCACTCGGGTCTATGACAAGGAGTTAGCCAAAAGGCTTGGTGGTGCCTGGGCAAGGAAAGACCCTGAGGCAGCCTTTCAGTGGGCCAAGGGATTGGAGACCGATCTTTGGCGTCCTGCTTCTGCGAGCATAGTCGGGAACATGTCGAGAGAGCAGCTTCTGCAAAACGCATCCTGGATCAAGCAAAGCCCCGCCGAAAGTGCTAATGATGGGATTCGGGCTGCCTACGCAATGCGAATGGCTGAGCTTGACCCTTATGATGCCATCGAGCAAGCCCTACTGATGACGGATGCTTTGGGGAGAGAAAAGGTTGCGGTTCATGTGGCAAAGAAAATCTACAAGCAGAATCCTGAAAGTATTCGGGATTGGCTTCCAAAGAGCGGGCTGAGTGAAGCCTCCCAGCAAAGAATCCTGCGTAATCAGTAAGTTGGGTTTCGCATGCTGGATGTTTATTCCCGGTTCGAAAGGAAGTCCTCTAGGAATGCTAAGCCGTCCGGCTCAGATTCAAATAAGCCATCGAGTTGTGCTTCGAAGCATTGCTCGAGGATGGGACCGAATAAGGGACCTGGTTGGAGTCCATGTTCGATGAGGTGGCGCCCGAGAATAATTTGTTTCGGTTTGGAATCCTTAACTTTGAGCTCCTCGGCCCGTTTCAGTAACCAGGGTCCCTCAGGAAAATCGTCTTGTCTGGGTGGTCGCCCTGCGATATCGGCTGAGGCGACTCGAACCAGGCGGTCTATTCTCTTTACCTTATTTGCCAGTCTTCGGATGGCTCCATCGCTGGCTTTATCTTTATAAAAAGTGCGGGGTGATAGGTGCCTTCGGACCAGAGGAACCACTTGTTCGTGGAGTTCTCCCTGGTTTGTCATTCGCGATAAGAACAGTCTGGCTGGAGCTTCGCCTTTGGGTTCGTGAAGGGGGGAGCGAATTCTTCCGTCTTCTCCAATTTTTGTGGTGAGTGGTTTTCCCAGATCATGGCACAAGACGGCAAAGCCAACAACGAGATCTTCCCAGTCTTCCCCAATGCGCTCACGGGCGAATGCATCCATGCAGTGAAGAGTGTGAACCCATACGTCACCTTCTGGGTGCCATTCAGGATCTTGTTTACAGTCAATTAACGCTGAAAGCTCGGGGAAGTGCTTAATCCATTGAGTAATCTTTAGGAAAGTCAATCCGGCACTTATATTTCTACCTTTAAGAATAAGTTTCTTCCATTCTTCAAAAATTCTTTCAGGAGCCAAATTCTCCATGTCCATGGATTTGCATATCTCGATAGTCTCTTGATTGGGAGAAAGATTAAAGCGTGCAATAAACTGCATCCCTCTAAGTACGCGGAGCGGATCTTCGCAAAAAGCAGGACCAACATGCCTAAGGATTCGGTTTTTCAGGTCTTTTCTGCCATTGCACGGGTCGAGTAAAACATGATCCAACGGATCAAATGCCATTGCATTTATGGTGAAGTCTCTTCGCTGAACTGCTTTTTCAAAAGGTAGATGGGGGTCAATTTCAATCTCGAAGCCTTTATGTCCACTGCCTGATTTCTTCTCAGTGCGTGGTAATGCTATTTCAATGGGGAACCGTTTGACACGCAAAATACCAAAGGCCTTGCCTACTTCATTGCATGTAAATTTTTGTGATAGAAGTTTTTTGATCTTTTCTAAACCCAAGCCTCTCGCTTCAAAATCTAGCTCATAAGGAGAAATGCCNATTAAGAGATCACGGACTGATCCTCCAACAAGAAGTAGGTTTCCTCCATTTTTACTAAATAGCGTAGCTAACTCCTCCGTTATTTTGAGAAGCCTCGGGTCAAGAGAATGAAGCAGATCGGTTTGATCCGACATGATCAATCACGGAAATAATTTATCTTCCACAAATGCGCAAATGGNATGATAGATNGGTAGGTGAAGTTCCTGAATTTTGGCTACATTATTGGCAGGTGCTTTAAGAGTTATATCGGCTACCTCGCCAAGTTGTCCGCCCTTTTCTCCCGTCAGTCCGATTGTTTTCAGCCCTAATGCTTTTGCAGTCCTGGAAGCTTGAATGACATTTTTTGAATTACCGGATGTACTTATTGCCCAGAGCACATCATTTGGTTTTCCAAAGGCTACAACCTGTTGGGCAAAAGCAAATTCAGGATTATTGTCATTGTTAAAGGCTGTGTGAAACCCAACCATGGAAGGCAGCGATAGAGCAGGCAATCCACCATGTAGTTCGTTGGATAATTCTGGGCCGAGTTTTTCAACCAACTCAGGATTTAAGGGGCGTTCTTTGGTAAATTGCTTTACCATTTCTCCTGCAATGTGCTCGCAATCAGCAGAACTGCCACCATTNCCGCAGAGTAAGAGTTTGCCCCCTTTGAAAAATGATTCAGTAATAAGATTCGCAGAGGTTCTGATTTCGTTTTCAATGACCTTTAGATTTCCAAAGCTAAGAATCAGTTCTTTGATTGAGTCCATTAGTATGTCTTAGANCAATAAATGACTTAAACCAAACCAATTTGTTCTTAGTCATAGGCTCAGGCAAACTCTTTACTAAGCNGAGCTTTTCTGAAATAATAATCATAATCATTTTGAAAGCAGACCTGAAAGAAATTGATTTGTGGAACCATGAGTTATCCGCGTTGGATGCTCCTGCACGTATTGACTGGGCAATTGAAAAGTTCGGGAAAGGAGTTGTGACATCCACAAGTTTTGGTCTGCAGAGTGCGGTTATGCTTCATTTGATCAGGCAGGCACAGGCAACCATTCCCGTAATTTTTGTGGATACCGGATATCTTTTCCCCGCCACATATGAATACGCTAATGCCTTACAGGACGAGCTTGCTTTTAAAGCTAATGTATATTCCGCTAAAATGTCTCCCGCATTTCAGGAACAAAGCTTCGGTAAACTTTGGGAACAGGGTAGCGAAGGNATGGCCAAATATAATTTTTTAAATAAACGGGAACCAATGGATCGNGCATTGAGTGATTTTAGTGCAACCCTATGGATGGCTGGGCTTCGTAAAAGCCAGGCAAGCTCGAGGAAAGATCTTCCATTCATTGAGCAACAGAATGGTATCTACAAATTTTACCCAATTCTTGATTGGGAGGATCGCACCACATACCAATATCTCCCGCAAAATAATTTACCTTATCATCCACTGGAAGGAATGGGCTATGATTCATTGGGAGATTGGCATAGTACCAAGAAAATTTCGGAAGTCGAAAGCAAAGAAGATGCAAGGCATGGTGGGCATGGACGAGAGTGTGGATTGCACACGGATCTTCCTGATGGTCTGGACTTTACCGTTTAATTTCAAATTATGATTTTACCTGATGACAAATCTCGCTTGCAGGAACTGATAAAAAGAACTCACCACTTATGGAAGTTTCTCGAGTGTGATGAAAAGAAGAGAAAGATTGAAGAGCTCGAAAACGAAATGTCGGCTCCATCTTTTTGGGATGATCAGGCAAATGCGAGAAAAGTTGGTTCAGAGAGTAATCGCTTAAAGCAAACTGTCTCCCGTATCGAAGATTTTCGTGCTGAAGTCGATGACTTGGAGGCACTATGTGAGCTTTGTGATGAGGATGAAGACGACCAGGATATGGCAAAAGAATTTGTTAGTACTCTCGAGAGCCTGCTTGACAGAATTGACGATATTGAGGTGGCCAGTTTTCTGAATGAACCTTTTGATGCCCGACCTGCTTTGTTGAGTATTCATGCAGGTGCAGGAGGTACTGAATCTTGTGATTGGGCCGATATGCTAATGCGAATGTATACCAGATGGGCTGAGAGACGCGGTTTTGAAGTCGAGTTACAGGATTTACAACCAGGAGAAGAGGCTGGGATTAGTCGCTGTTCCATAAGGATTGATGGACTGAATGCTTATGGATATGCGAAAGCTGAACGGGGCGTCCATCGCTTGGTTCGGATTAGTCCGTTTGATTCAAATAAAAGACGACACACTTCTTTCTGCTCAGTTGATGTCATTGCTGAAGTTGAGGATGATGATATCGATATGGACATCCCTGAGGATGATCTTCGAATCGACACTTATCGTTCGAGTGGAAAGGGTGGTCAGCATGTAAACAAAACGGATTCAGCGGTCAGGCTTACTCACTTGCCCACAAATATAGTTGTCCAATGTCAGAATCAACGTTCTCAACTGAAGAATAAGCAGACAGCGATGAAAGTTCTAAAATCAAGGCTGTATGAAAAACAACAGGATGAAAAACGTGCTGAAATGGAGAAATTTTATGGCGAAAAGGGTGAAATGGGATGGGGTAATCAGATTAGAAGTTATGTTTTTCAACCTTATCAGATGGTGAAGGATTTACGAACCGGAGTGGAGACTTCGGGCGTACAGGCAGTAATGGATGGTGAACTTGATCCTTTTGTAAACGGTTGGCTACGCGCTGGTTGTCCAAGGCAGAGGAATAAAGAAATTCAAATCGACGACTAGGCTTTGAAGATGAGTTCTGAATTAACTGCTGAAAAAGCAAGGCAGTATTCAAAAGATTCTTTGTTTGCTGATAAAACATGGCGTTGGTCGCCGAGTCCATGGAATCTTCCTAATGGAATTTGCAAGTGGATTGATGATCTGAGCTCAGCTGCTGTTTCCTTTTATCGGGCCATTGATCTTTTATACAGGAAATCCTGCACCAATGAATCAGTACTGCGAAATGAAGTTTTAAGTGTGCCGTGGGTCGCTGAATACTATGACGCAGGCAAGCCGTCTTGGTTAATCGAACATGGACGTTCAGTTGCAGTTCGTTCACAGATCCCCGCCGTTCTAAGACCTGATCTTATCCCCCATGCAGATGGCATCGCACTGACAGAATGGGACTCCGTTCCAGGGGGAATCGGACTGACTGCCCATTTGGAATCGGCATACGAACTTAGTAAAAGCCCAGGAATGATAGAGTCATTTGCTTATGCGCTCACAGACGCGATTCGAGAATTTGAAGTTCGAACTGCAAACATGGTTATTGCTGTAAGCGAGGAAGCAAAGACCTATCTTCCCGAAATGGAGTGGATTTGTCATAAGCTGAAAGAATTGGGGCTTTCAATCGAAGTATGCTTACCACACGAGCTTCAGGTTTTAGAGAATGCTGTTTTTTTAAAAGATAAGAAAGTCGATTTGATTTATCGTTTCTGGGAACTTTTTGACTACGAGAAAGTTTCGATCATGCCGGAACTTGCAAGGCTAGTGGAAAAGGGTGGGGTTGTCGTCACTCCTCCCATGAAACATGTGCAGGAAGAAAAACTATCACTTGCTCTCTTTCATCATCACCGTTTGGAGCCTTTTTGGAAGGAGACACTAAATTCAAGAGATCTTGCCATCTTAAGATCGGCAATCCCTCGATCCTGGATCCTGGATCCGAAAGAAATTCCTCCTGGCGCTTATCTGGATGGTCCGAAGGTTGAAGGACGAAAGCTTACTCAATGGGCTGATTTATCAAAAGTTTCCAAGAAGGACAGGGGACTCGTGATTAAGGCAAGCGGCTTTCATGAAACCGCATGGGGTTCAAGAAGCGTTGTAATTGGGAATGATGTATCAGGTGATGGGTGGTCTGAATCGATATCAAATGCCCTTAATGATTATCCTTCTCCTATTTATGTAATTCAGGAATTCATGAAGCCAAGAAGCTTCAAACATCCGGTTTTTTCTCATGAGAATGGAGTAGCGAATGAATCAGGAAGAGTTCGATTGTCTCCTTACTTCTTTACCTTTGACAAAAAAGCAAAATGGTCAGGTA
>NZKO01000096.1 GCA_002692535.1 Opitutia bacterium | reverse complement strand
GATTTAAGATCCCATCCGAATTTCCCTTCATGAAATCCACCACTAACTTTTCGTAACTTGGGTTATGAGCAAGGTCAAAGTAGAGATTGATTTCTTCTCTGAGAGCTTCTTCAGCTAATGCCAACTTCCCCTCTTCCTCTCCTATGTAGGTGGGAGGAAATACATAAACGGTCTCTCTTGAAGATACTTTACTTAGGAATAAGGAGAGAAAAATAAAAACTAAAACGATAGCCTTTATCCCTGTAGGAACAAAAATCTTCATTAATTCATACTTAGCTCTAGTGATCATACTGATCGGAATCTTTTTTTAACTGAGATTTTTACTGAAAATATATTCATTTTGTCTTCATAAGCTTTCTCAGCTCCTCTAAATGCATTTTTGAAAGGCTCTTCTCCTCAGTTTTTTTTATTTCAAATAACTTTTCTGAAAACTGTCTCGGGTGAAATCGAGAGGCAATCCATTTTCTTGCATCAATCGCAACTTTTGCCGCCTGGGGCTCTATATTACCCTGCTCGACCATAAGTGCGATTTCTTCAATTCTTGAGGCATGATGCATCGCCCTCGAGGTAAGTGCTTCCAGATACTTCAGCTTGATCCCTTCATCCGAGTGTATCCTGTCATGAATTGTGGTGTAGGGAATTTTGTAATACTTCGAAACCTCCCTCAAAGACTGTCCTTCTCCGATTCTGTAAAATATTTGATCCCAAAAATCATCTTGGGAGAAAAGTCTTTTACTTTTTTCCGGAAGATTTTTCACAGGATTCGGTTCATTTTTGGGGGCATCATTGATTTCAATCATTGACCTTCAAAAGTTTAATTTGGGTCTGTCTGCCTCTATTGATCTTCATTTCAATAAGGCCGAGTTCTTCAAGCTCTCTCAAGCCTCTGGATTTTTGGTTTTTTGAAATTCTGAAAGCATTTAAAAGGTACTTTGACAGTTTAATGCAGTTGGAGCCCTTCAGGACAAAACAATAAATCAAAACGTATCCAACCCTTAGACCTGCGACACCAGCTTCATTCAATTTAAGTACCCAACTCAAGGGAATTCTAGGGTGAAGAAAGAACCTCCTCTTGGCTCTCTCCAAGTAGTCCTTTTCAACTTCCCTTAGTCTGGGATTCTTAAAAGGGATCCTGATTTCATCTATTAATTTCATATAGACTTCTAGATAGATGAAACGGTGTCTCAATTCTGCAACGCTTAGGGTTCATTTTTGAGACTCAATTCATTGGCTCTAATTTCATATAAAATTGAATTCACCTCTTCCCAAAATTCAACGCCCCTCTCACTATCTTCAAATCTATTAGGAAATCTTATTACATTCGCTTCAGATTTAAGCTCAAAGCCTCCCAAAACTATTCTGCTGGCTTTTGCCATTAAATCTTTTGAGTGTTCAACGACTTCATCAATTTCTCTCAATGATGCCTCAACAAGAACTGCATCATGAACAGGGGCACAAACATCGATTTTTTCTCGGCTCATTAAAATCAATGCCAATCTAAGCATCTCCGAACCATTTGCCTGCATCGGAAAGTTTGCCAAAGATCGTGGGTTAATTTCTCCTGAAAGTCTTAAGTTCCAGCCGAACGTTGTCCAGATCCTTCGCTTCAGCAGGGCGTAATGAACACAACCCTCAGACCACTCCCAGAAGGTTTTAAAGGTTCGCTTGTGGAGGTTTAAAAGGTGCTTCGCCTCTTCCAAGGGAAGTGATGTGTTTTGTGCCAACGAATTGGCTCCCATACCGTATTGGACGGCAAGCACTGTGGCCTTGAAAAGTGACCTTTCTTTTTGGTGTGTTTTTTTCGTCGCACCCAGGGGTATCTGTCTGGCGAGCTTGGCAAACTCGAGATAAGGATCACCGGACTGATATGCCTGCATCATCTTCTCGTCCTTTGAGAGTGCGGCCGCGATACCAAACTCCTGCTGGGACCAGTCGATATAAGCCAGCGCTTTATCCTGATGGGGTTTAATCAAAGACCTTATCCAAGCGGAGCTGTTGAAGATGAACCTTTTTGAACTTGGCTGATTTCTCCCNGTCTTCGAACGAAAGGGGGAAAGCATTGCTCTCGACCTGCCGTCACGACCTACACTAAATTCACTAAGTCTCATTTTTGAAAGGCTGTTCCTTAACTCCCTTAAAGGGTTTAGCATCGGGTGGATTTTTGCCATTTTCCTGAAAGTCTCATCCGANAANTCNATAACCCCTGAATCATGTCTGGGCCACTGGATNTTGTGAAAATTCAGANATCTTTCAAAGCGGTCACGTTTGAATCTCCTCCCCTCGAAGACTCNGTANCGGGAATCGATCCTCTTNATCAGTACCTCTTGTATCTCTTCCCAGTGATGTTTTANGTCCTTNAATTTTTGATGGTCTAAGGGGATACCGGTTTTTTCAATTTCTGCTACCGATTTCATNTATTCCCCTCTAATCAGAGACCTATCGAGATCAATTAGGTCCCTCATTTTATTAAATAAGGCCTCAGTTGCTTCAACGTCACTCTGACAATAAACCAAAAGCGCCTCCCTCTCNCTTTTTGNATAATCACCTCCTCTTAGNGCAAGNTCNCGCATNGAGGTCTTGTCTGCAGAATCAAGATGNGGCAGATCGAAGTANCTTAATGCCCCGATCANGCTGTTACCCGACGGNANCTTTAAACCGTTTGTCAGATTCCTGAACTCAACAAACAAATCAAGAATGAATCTNGGGAACTTCCAATCAAGGGCAAGAAAACAACTCAGCTCTGCAGGNGCATAAAATGAAACAATAAGAGAATTCGGATCATCCCGGTCAAAAATTGANTCATGAGCCCCGGCTTTCCCGAACCACTTTTGTTCCACATTTTTTGAATGAAGTTCTTTTGCAACCANACATNTTGGCTCCGGAAGACCTGAATCCCCTNGACCGTATTCAAAGTCAATGAACCAGATCTTCCTGAAATCAGAAAAAATCACACCTCTCCAGCAAGCTGTCTTAAAACGATGTGATCAGGACTGTCGATGATGTTGTTCTTGAAGGCAATTCTCAGCAAATCCGAGAAATCCTCCTCTGGCCATCTGGGCTCAGGAAGTTCTNCCTGGGCCTCAAAGATCTCATATGCACCTAGAGACATATTGGCCTGGACCCTGACCCACTTCTTTTTTGCAAGTTCAGATGCCTCTAGGGCACTGAGATGCCAATTCGACTGTCTCCCGTCCTCACCCGGAAGTTTCACCGGCCAGATAAATATATTATCCGAACGATCCACAGAAAGGATCAGTCTCGTTGGGGCCGCCTGAACATAGGCCTGAACATCNGGCTCTATGAGGTAGGTGTCTCTACTTTCGCCATACTCTAAAAGCATCACGTCGATGACAAAGCCGGGCTCGGGCCTGGTCCTGACNAATTGCTGTTTATTCGGCTTTCTTACAGGCACCGTGGTGAGAAGTTTTTTTGCCCCACTTAAACTCTTAAAATCCTGGCTGAGTCTGAATCTCTCGAAGTCATCTAAGGGGTTTTCTTTAAAAGAATCACCAACCACGATGTCTTCATTTAAAATGGNCTCACCACTTAAAACTGCTTGATCACTAGGCATCTTCTCTTCCTTTCTCCCTGAGCCAAACCCAGAAGGCATCAGGATCGATCAGGATTTTTCTTCCGTACCTTAAAAGCGCGCCCGACTCCACCATCTCACAGTAGCTTTTCTGAATCGCCCATCTGATATTGATAGGTGGCCTGTGCTTTTTCTTGAACTCCTCAACAGAGAGGAGTGGGTTTGGTTTTTTGTCTTCCATGACAAGTTCTTTCATANTGATTTCCTTTCAAATCAAGAAATTAAAATTAAATCCGAGCNTGCTCGGCTCCCTGAAGCAGACACAATTGTACTACAGGGATTCCGCTAAATTTCTTAATTTGTTCCCCAAAACAGNNAGTTTTAGGGTTCTGTGGAAGTTGTGTGGAACTTCTGTGGAAGTTATGTGGATTTAGAGGAGTTTTTCNGCCTCCTGAAGGCTTCTGAAAAGGCTTTTTTGGTNATANTGCCTTCCCCTNGGTNATTTGGTCCATNAAAAAGATTCATATNTAAAGAGGATCACATTTTTAGGATCTCTTGAATCAAGTTTAAGATAGACNGGTGGNAAACCNTAAATTTCTTGATANTGAACCCCCATGGATTCTTTTGCCAGCTCCTTAAAATCCTTCCAGGCTCGAGTGGAATTNACGCATGAAAAATCAATTTCTGAAATCCAGGCCGTGTGNGGGGTCCTTAAATCTGAAAAAAAAATTTGAAGGGAGGCTCTTTTTGTCTATGCCCTCCGGTGNAACCCTGCCTTTATCGGCATAACCCTCCGGGNGGGTGTTTTGAAGTGCATCAATCTCCTTTTGGTCGGTCAATCTTTCCAGGTCATATTGGTGGATCAGCAAAACGGGGTTTGGGGGCCTGTTGATGATCCCCTGGAGCCGCGCATTGAATCGGATCGTGAATTCGATTTCAATTCTCTTTGACTCGATCTCTTCGTCAGAGAGACTTTCTGTGACATAAGATCCATGAGAATCAAGGAGCGGCTCACCCTCCTCATCAAGAACCGCTTTTTTAGTCGGCCCCCAGTTTGTCATCAAGGTCACCTCAAGCCCCCTCAAGAGGTTGATCCCTGATTCATCATCATTAATCCTTCCCTTGAGGTCCGTCAAAGAGCGTTTGGTTAGAGGGGCAGGTTTCCCAGGCATCGCCATCGAGTCTTTTTCGACTCCATCGATAATACTAACCCCAAGCCAGTTAGAGACCCCGCTCCTCATCTTAGATCCCGAGCAATCCAAAAACACCTTACCGGAAGGCTCAAGGTCCGATAAGGATTCAATCAGCTCAGAAACTCCTTTGCCGAGCTTTTTACCTGCCTCGAAGAGTTCATAAAAATCCTTCATTTATCTCTCAAAGCCTCTGCTAAAAAATCCAACTCTCTTTCTACATCTGACGGCCTAAGGTGACTGTATCGTTTGGTCATCTGAACTGTTTTGTGCCCTAGAATTGACTGAATCTTCATTTCTGGGACATTTGCACGAGTCAGAGCAGACCCCGCGCAGTGTCTTAAGTCGTGAAACCTAAAATCCTTGATCCCTGCCTCTTTTACTTTATTGCGGAACCTGTATTTTACCGTTATCGGTTTTTCTAGACTACTGTCAGGAAAAACAAAAGAAGAGCCCTTGAAGACAGAATTCAGCCTTCTTTTTTCAAAGATCTCCAGCAGAGGCTTATTTAAAGGAAGCGCTCTGTTGGTTTTATTTTTGGTATCCATAAAGAAGAGCAGCCTCTCGTCAAAGCCTACATGCTCCCACCTCAAACAACAGATTTCACTCTGCCTTGCCCCAGTCAAAAGAGCCAGACAGACCACATCCATAAGGTCTTTATCACTTCTGCATGCTTCCAGGAGACGCTCCCTCTCATCAGGCTCTAGATACCTTACCCTCTGATTATCAACAGGGAGTCTTCTGATCTTTCTGCAGGGGTTCTCCTCGATCCACCCCCAAAGCTCCAGTGAGACCTGAAGAACCGTGGATATCCCGGCAATGTAGGTATTGACGGTAGAATTAGACCGTGGTTTCAGATCTTTGTTGTTGAGGTTTTTTCTACCCTCGCCCCTTCTTATTCTGTCCCTTGCGTTTACAATATCCTTCGGCCTCAACTCGTTGAGGTTGAATTTCCCCATTTCCTCATCCCACCACTTGAGGATTCTAAGGTTTCTCCTATCCAAAAGCCATTCACCATAGCCTGGAGGTCGTTCTTCTTTGAATCTCGAAATTGCCTTCGACAAGGTGATTCCAAAAGATTGCGGGGTCCCGAGCTTACCCCGAGAGAGGTCCGCCTCGAGTGATCTGCCCCAGTCAACAGCTTCTGATTTTTTAGCGAAGGTTTTGGTCTTTAGAGGATAGCCCTGAATGGCAACCCTGACCCTGTAACGATAACCCTTTTTGGAGGGGCGCTTTTCAATGTGCATGATGTCCTTGTTCGAATGATGTTAAAAATTCGAGCAAGGCCCGGAAAATTAATCGGCTGAACGAAGCTTCCTTCGAACAACTGTCCCAAATTGTCCCAAAGTGCTTCAGGGGGAGGACTATTTGGGTCTTAAGTCCTTGATTTTATGGTGGGTCGGCTGGGACTCGAACCCAGGGCCACCTGATTAAAAGTCCTATGAGTATTAATAATCACAATAGCCAACAAACATTTACAACTGTAATATCAATAACTTGAGTGTTGGTTGTTGTTGAGATGAATTGTCATTTTTTGGGAACAAGTGTGACAAATTTGTGACAAGACCCCCCCACCCCCGACGGGGTACCCCCACCTCACCTAATTTTAAAAATCAGTGAATCCTCAAATTTTTTCCCTGAAAAAATCCAGGACTTTAATCCAGGCATCTTCACTAGCATCTTCACTGTACTTTTCTTAAATGTTG
>NZKO01000095.1 GCA_002692535.1 Opitutia bacterium | reverse complement strand
AGCATGAAGAACATATCTTTATCCCTGCTCTTTGTTTTATCCACCTTTGGCGCAGTCGTGGGTGGTCAGCCCATAAATTTGCTGCCTATGGCCAAGCCGGAAGCGGTGGGGCTGGACCCGAAGAAACTGGAGGCAGTGGATAAGAAGATGGAGGCCTTGATCAAGGAGAACCGACTGACCGGTGGTACGGTAGTAATCGCCCGCAAGGGAAAGGTGGCCCATTTCGAGACCTATGGTCTGCGAAACCGGCAAGAGGAATTACCGGTCGAAAAGGATACCATCTTTCGGATCTATTCGATGACCAAGGCAATCACCTCGGTCGCGGCATTGATGCTCTGGGAGGAAGAGAAACTGGATCTGGATGATCCATTGTCCAAGTTTTTTCCGCCCTTGAAAAAGATGAAGGTGTGGAAGGATGGAAAGCTTATCGATACCAAGAGGGAAGCAACGGTGGCGGATTTACTTAGGCATACTTCCGGGCTGACTTATGGATGGATGTCGAGCAAGCCCATCCGCGAAGCCCTGCGTTCCGCAGGGGTATTGGACCGTAACAAACAGCTGATCCCCATGATGAATGGTATGGGTGAAGTACCCTTGCAGTTTCAGCCAGGATCGGACTGGGTGTATGGTTGCTCCACGGATGTATTGGGGGGAGTGGTGGAGGTGGCATCGGGCATGCCTTTTGATAAGTTTCTGGAGGAGCGAATTTTTAAGCCTCTGAAAATGAAGGACACTGGGTTCTACGTACCGGCGGACAAAGTGAACAGGTTTGCCGCAAATTATAACTACCGAAAGGGCAAACTTACCATGATCGATGATCCCAAGACGAGCAGTTATCTTGAGAATCCGGTATTCAAATCGGGCGGGGGCGGACTGTGCTCGACTGCGACGGATTATATGAGGTTTCTCCTGATGATTGAAAACAAAGGAAAATTTGAGGGGAAGAAATATTTATCAAAGAAGAGCTTGAAGCTGATGACAAGTAATCAGATACCCAAAGGTGGAGGATGGGTGACCTTTGGTCAACTGGTGAGAGAAGGAGTGGGCTTTGGGCACGGATTTTCTGTGCGGGTAAAAATGAGCAAGTGGGATCCGAATGGAAGAATCGGAGAATATGGATGGGGNGGNGCNGCNAGCACNCACTATTGGATATCGCCCAAAGANAATCTGATTGTNCTGACNCTNGAGCAGGTGATGCCCTACAGTTTCAATACCGAATGGGCNCTNAAAGGCCTAATCTATGACGCCCTCGTAGACTNATAGGTTTTGAGTTTGTGCGAGTTCAAAAACAGAGCGTCGGGATTATTCGCTTGTATGAGGAGACTTGAAAGAGACGACCCGTTTGTCCTTGAGTTCGACAAAGCCCTCCTCGTCCACTCCATCTGAATTCAAATCACCCGTGTACAAATAGACCATTTCCACATATGGTTTAACGGATGGTCTCATGCGGGTGGGGCGACCGAGGATTTCCCTGACGGAATATTCTGACATTCTTTTGCGGATTTTGGTCCATGGTTCGGGACTGGTCCAGGGGCCACTGGTTTGATCCTGACTGCTTTTGAATTCGCGACGAAATCTATCAAAGAATGCTTTCTTCTCGGTTTCATCCTCGGGGATAAGACCAGGCAGTTGCTTGGCAATCTCCTGAGCTCCGCCTTTTTCCAATTCGCTAATTCGTTCCTTCAGTTTTGCATTCTCCTGCTCCAAGACCGCCAGTCTTTTTTCAATCGCTTCCAATTGGGAGACGGTATCCTCTTTTGCTGATAACTTGGAGAATGAAAACAGAAAGATGGAAGCNAGGATNGAGATCCTCAGTTTGCCGAGAGTCTTNTGAGAAATGTTTTGGANAGCAGTGGATTGAGTAAAGTTCATAGCGATAAAAAAAGCACCGTGGAGTGAAATCGTCAACGTTTTCGGCTCATTCAATTTCCCAATCAACCAGAGAAAGAATAAATGAGCTAATTCTTGCTGAGATTTGTGACTATCAAGCGAGAATCTTTCTGGCTACTTTTCCGTGAACGTCGGTAAGGCGAAACTCACGCCCCGCGTATGTGTACGTAAGCCGCTCATGATCCAATCCTAGAAGGTGCAGGATGGTGGCATGCAAATCGTGGAAGTGCATGCGGTCTTCGATGGCCTTGATGCCATGCTCATCGGTCTTTCCGTAGCGCATGCCTCCACGAACGCCTCCGCCTGCCATCCAGAAGGAGAACCCGGTCGAATTGTGGTCCCGTCCGTCCTTTTTCTTAACGTGCGGTGTCCTCCCAAATTCTCCGCCCCAAATAACGAGAGTGTCTTCAAGAAGGTTTCTTCTGTCCAGATCCTGGAGCAGGGCGGCGAGAGGTTGGTCGGTGGCCCTGCAATTGTCGGTTAGCTTCTTTTGCAAGGCACCATGCTGATCCCAGTTGCCATGGGTGATTTCGACAAAGCGTACGCCTTTTTCCACGAGCCTGCGGGCCATGAGGCACTGGCGACCGAATTGATCGGTTATCCCTTTTCCAATTCCATAGGATTCAAGGGTGCTTGGTTTTTCCCTTTTCAGATCCATCACTTCGGGAAGGGCTGACTGCATGCGAAAGGCCAATTCATAGCTTTCTATNACTCCTTCGATCTGAGACCCTTCCTGTTTGCTCTCTTTGAAATCGCGGTTCATGGACTGGATAAAATCGAGCTGTTTTCTNTGCTGATCAGAATTTAGCCGGTTGTTCTTAAGGTTNGGGATCTTAGCGTCGATAAGAGATTCTCCGAGCGAACCAATTCTTGAGCCTTGGTAGATGGCAGGNANAAAGGCATTACCATAATTTTGAGCCCCACCGACACGGGANGGTGGATTGATCGTCACAAAGCCAGGCAGGTTCTCGTTTTCGGTACCGAGCCCGTAAAGGGTCCATGCTCCAATGCTCGGACGGACAAATTGAAAGCTCCCGGTGTGGAGCTGCACGAAACATTGTGGATGATTGGGAACGTCGGCATACATGCCATTGATCAGGCATAATTTATCAGCATGTTTGGAGAGTTGCGGATAAAGCCCGGATATGGGAAGTCCGCTTTGGCCGTNTCTTTGAAATTTCCANGGTGATTGNAGAAGGGTACGCTTGCCAAATTGCTTGAGGGTTTTGCCATTGTCCTTCGCCAGGGCGGGCTTGTAATCAAAGGTGTCGACATGTGATGGACCACCACGCATGCAGGCNAAGATGACCCTTTTTGCACGGGGCTTGAAATGCGGACTCTTGCTGGATAGCGGGTTTCGATAGGAGGGTGAGGCCATCGCACTTAACCCGCTGAAGGCAAGATATCCAAAGCCGGTACCGACGGTCTGGAGGGCGACTCTTCTGGAAAAATTCATTTCTTCAANGTTCATATCTTTAAGATGTTCTTTCTAATTAGTTGACATATCTGAACTCCGCACTGGCCAATAGAGCCTGGCAGGCAGATATCCATGCGTCTTCCCAACTTTGTCCGCTTTTAACGCAATCTTCCATATATCGCATGCATCGTTCAATTTCCTTACCGGTTGCCGCCCGGGCGTAAAGCATTTGAAAGGCATATCCTATTCTTTGCTCGAAGGGAAATTCGGTGAGGCGAAGAGCAAAGGACTTCGCATGGTCAGTGACAAATTTTCCGTTTAGCAGGAATAATGCCTGTGCAGGCACAGTGGTGACATCTCTTTTTCCAACCATAATACTAGGTTCGGCAAAATCAAACGCTTGCAATGATTCGGGTACGGCCTGTCTGGCCACAGGCAAATAAACGCTTCTCTTGTTGTTTTCGGTCTTACGGATTTTTTCCAATGATTTGATGTCTCTGCCGAGGTCACCATTCATTTCCTGCACAATGGATCCCTGGGGTGGGGCGAGATTCAATCTGCCGGAGACGGTAAGAATGGCGTCCCGGATGTTTTCCGCAGCAAGTCTTCGCTGGTTCATTTTCCAAAACAGAGCATTGTCGGGATCTCGCTCGGCATTGNCAATATCGTGGAAGGAACTCATTTGATAAGCTCGTGAAAGCATAATTTCGCGAATCAGCTTCTTGATGGACCATCCGTTTTCAACAAGTCTGGTGGCGAGGTGGTCAAGTAGGGGCTGATTGCTCGGACGATCTCCAGTCTCACCAAAATTATCCACGGTTCTCACAATTCCACGGCCAAACAAGTGGTGCCAGATTCGGTTTGCCGTGACTCGGGCCGTGAGNGGGTTATCAGGATGAACAATCCAGTTTGCCAGCTGGAGGCGACCGCTCTGCTTGGGATTTACCTTAATATCGGAAAATTCAAAAACCTTGGGGAATCCGCGGGGNGCAACCTTGCCAAGTGTGGCGACATTTCCACGCAGATGAACTTTTACGTCNAACGGATTTGCATTATCACGCAAACCCATGGCCAANGGTCCGGACTGGCGCTTTGACTTGGCATCCAGAGCACG
Source organism: Opitutia bacterium (assembly GCA_002692535.1). Classification (GTDB taxonomy): domain Bacteria; phylum Verrucomicrobiota; class Verrucomicrobiia; order Opitutales; family Seribacteraceae; genus Seribacter. The sequence continues at coordinate 1,322 of NZKO01000095.1, read as the reverse complement.
ATTTTTCTTAATCTCGGTCTGCACTCTTTTGACCGAGGCTGTAAGTTTCCTGATCTCCGGGCTATCCTTCTCCTTTCCCTTCGCGTTCTTTTTTAGTTCCGCAAGTTTTTTATTGATTGCNTTGACTCTCTTTTGTCCTTCAGCAATCAGGCTTGCGTAATTAACTTTTTTAGCCGGCGGTTTTCTGCCCTGTTGCAGTTCAACGAGTTTGGTCACCTGCCTGAAGCCATTGTTCCCGCTTCCACCGCCGCCTCCAAACAAGGCTTGTGTGCTGCGGAAGATTCCAGCCATGGAATAATAATCCTCCGTGCTGACTGGATCGAACTTATGATCGTGGCAACGGGCGCATGCAACAGTCAGTCCCATGAAGGCCCGAGTAGTGGCATCAATCTGCTCATCCACCAGATCCATGGTGAATTCGGCTTTGTTGCGGTTGTTCAAGGGTTTGGGACCGATGGCAAGAAAGCCAGTGGCAATCAGGCTTTCGTCGTCAGGATTTTGCGAAAGCAAATCTCCTGCAATCTGCTCTTTGACAAATTGGTCGAAGGGTTTGTCCTGATTGAAAGATTCAATGACATAATCACGGTATCTCCATGCATGTGGGAAAGCGGCGTTTCTTTCCATCCCGTTACTTTCGGCAAAACGAGCGACATCGAGCCAATGCCGACCCCAAGTTTCACCGAATTGCCTGCTTTCAAGCAGACGGTTGACAATCTTGGCAAATGCGATGGGGGAATCATCGGCCATGAATTTATTCAATTCTTCCTTGCTCGGTGGGAGTCCGATCAGGTCGAAAAAAGCTCTTCTTAACAATNTTNCCTTCTTGGCATCGGGTNCTGGNTTCAAATTTTTTTCCTGGTAGCCTTTGAATAATAATCGGTCAATTGGCGTATGNGACCAATTGTCTTTGNAGGAACNGGGCACCGAGGAAGTGAATGGTTGAAATGCCCAGAATTNCCTTCCTGCCTGAAGGTCAATTTCATCTCTGACGACGGTTATTCCATCCCTTGGATCGGGTGCTCCCATTCTGATCCATTGTTCGAGGATTTTGATGTCGGCATCAGCGAGTTTTTTCTTGGGAGGCATTTGCATGTCATCATTCTCCCAATGAACGGCTTCGATCAACAAGCTGTCGGACAAGTTTTTGGGAACAACTGCAGGACCGAGATCTCCCCCTTTGCGAATGCCCATGCGGGTATCCAGGAGCAATCCTCCCTTCACCTTGTCGGACCTCTCGGAATGGCACTCATAACAATGAGTAATGAGAATGGGCCTGACTTTTTTTTCAAAAAAAACGATTCCCTCTTCATCCCCAAAACCGG
>NZKO01000094.1 GCA_002692535.1 Opitutia bacterium | reverse complement strand
ACGAAATTCGTGATAATACTCCGTTTGATGAATTCGTGCGAAAACTAATTGCTTCAGAAGGTGCTTATTATGAACCAGGCAACGAAGCAATAGGTTTTTATCTTCGTGATCGTGGTATGCCATTGGATAATCTTGCAAACACTGTACAAGTGTTTCTTGGAACTCGTTTGGAATGTGCTATGTGTCATGACCATCCGTTTGATAAATGGACACAAAAACAATTTTACGAAATGTCTGCATTCACAGACGGAGTAAGTCGTGTTCGTGGTCCACAAGCATTTCAAAAAGTGGTAGGTGATTTTAATAAGTTGGCACAAAAAGATGGAACTGCTGACACAGGTGCATTAAATCAATATCGTAATTATCTTCGTGATATTCTTGGATACGGACTTGATGACAATCTTGGAAAAGGAACAATCAAGTTGACGGATGCGTTTATGGAAGATGATGCAAAGCCAGGTGATGTTTTACAAGCAAAAGCAATATTTGCTCCACCGTTGGAAATCAAACAAGGAACTGAATTACCAAAAAGTCGTGAGCAATTTTCTACATGGATTACTTCAGAAGCAAATCCAAGATTTACGACCGTAATTGTAAATCGTTTATGGAAACGAGCATTTGGAATTGGTTTAATTGAACCATTGGATGATATGAATGATAACACTGAATCTAGCAATCCAAAACTTCTTGCGTATCTTGAAAAAATTATGGCATCAGTTGATTATGATGTAAAAGAATTTATGCGTGTTTTGTATAGCATGGATTTATTTACCCGTGAAAGTGTAAAAGATGATCACAAAGGTGTAGAAACATATTATTTTGCAGGACCTCCACTTCAAAGAATGACTGGTGAGCAAATTTGGGATTCATTGGTAACATTGGCATATCCCGATGTTGACAACCGCAAGTTTCAAAAACCATCAAGAAATTATGATAATTTCCTTAAGTATTCTTCCATGACTGGTGATGAACTGTTTGCCGAAGTGATGCGTAGAACAGGGATTGACCCCAATGCCCAAGCAGCAGCCCGTCCTGCCAACGGCATGCCAAAAATTGAACTTAATCAAAAGCAAAAAGGTTCAATCGAAGTTGTGATGAAGTATGCAGACTTATATTGCATGAATTGCCACGACTCAGGCAAATCTCGAGGTGATGTAAACATTGAACAATTTCACGATGACCCAGCCAAATTAGCTGGTGATCCAATCATGCTTAAAATGTTTGCTTCTGCATTGGAAAAGAAGGAAATGCCTCCGCCTAACCGTCAACTTCAGCCAACCATTCAAGAACGAAGAGAAATTGTTACAGCACTCAATACCCTTTTAGCTGAAGCGCCTGCTGCAGGAGCGACAATGCCGAATGAAACTATGGCCAAAAAATTGGGCGACCCCATCAATACCGATTGTCCAATAAAACCTGGGCGTGCAATTGACCCAACTTTACTGGCACTGAATGAGGATGGTGAAACCGTGGGATTCTGCTGTGAATCATGTTTGAATCAGTTCAAGAGAAACATGACTGCCCAAGCCAGTTCACCCAAACCATCCTCTACTTCATCTGCATCAACTGCTAACTATGTCAAAGACCGCAATTCTGTTCGGGCATCCGAGGTTGGATCTCCCGCCCCGAATGGTCACCTGATTAGAGAATTCGGCGGTTCGGATCGCGAGCAAATCGAAAATAGCCACAAGCAAGCCTCTGTCACGCAAGTATTGAATATGCTTAATGGTTATGTTGAACAAAGAATTATCGGGAAGAAAGATGCACTGGTAATGAATAATGTCAAAAATGCAGGAAGTCAGGACTCCCAAATAGACGCCGCATTCTTGTCTATCCTTAATCGCAAACCCACCTCAAAAGAGAAGAGTTTGCTGAAATCTTCACTTAAAGTCTCCGGTGACAACTTTTACAAGGATGTTGTCTGGGTCCTGGTGAACAGTCACGAATTTTTGTTTATTCAATAATTCACATTTCAATATTTGTAATAATCACTCTAAACAATAATTAATATAGGAGATCTCCAAAATGATGACTAACTTCCAAAATGTAGACGAATACGGACGCCGTGAATTCATCGCTCATGCTGCAAAGGCTTGCCTCGGGGTTGGTTTAATGCCCATGGCCGGGTCATATATTCACGATAGTGTCAAAGCACTCACTCCTGGAGCTCGTCCTGCTGCAGCCCGTCACGTTATCTATTTAAACATGACTGGTGCAATGTCACACCTAGATACTTTCGCTCCACAAATTGATAATCCGAAACTCATGCATGATGTTAAAGCTATACCAACCAGTGCGGATGGGGTTGTTTTAGCTGAAAATCTTCCATTGACTGCACAACACATGCACAATGCGTCCATCATCAAAACAATGGTTTCAAGCCAAGGTGCTCACATGCAGGCAAGTTACCTAATGAGCACGAGCTACCTCCAAAGAGGAACAATTGTACACCCAACCTTTGGCTCATGGGTAGCTAAGCTATCTGGTCAAATCAACCGCACCATTCCCATGAATGTCAAGATAGGTGGTGGCGGAGGTGGTGCCGGTTTTCTAGAAGCTAAATATGGTGCGTTGCCTATTGGACGCCCCGGCCAAGGTTTGGCTAACAGCAAAATGGCCAGCTACCTTGACGATACAATGTTCCAAAACCGTATTGCTGCTGCTGAAGAACTTAATGTCAATTTTAATGCCGAATATCCACAGAAACAAGTTCGTGCTTATTCTGACCTTTATCGCGACGCGATCAAACTCATGAAAAGTGAGGATTTGAACGCTTTTGACATAAACAAAGAGCCGGACTCCATGAAAGAACTTTACGGGGAAACCAATTTTGGACAAGGTTGTTTGCTAGCCCGTCGATTAATCGAACATAAAGTCAGATATGTCGAGGTCACCCGCGGAGGTTGGGATACACACGATGACAACTTCAATAGGGTTGCCAATAATTGCATTGACATTGATAAGGCACTCAGCGGACTTCTAACTGACCTTGAAATGAGAGGTCTTTTGAAAGATACTTTAGTGGTGTTGACATCTGAATTTGGTCGTACACCTGTACCAAACGGAAGAGATGGTCGCGACCATTGGCCCTACTGTTTCTCCGCTTTTCTCGCCGGAGGTGGAATCAAGGGTGGCGTAATGTATGGTGATGTAGACGAAACAGGCCGCTCACCAATTGCCGGTAAACCTATCAAACCCGAGGACTTGAATGCAACCATTGCATATGCTCTAGGACTTCCTTTGAACGACGTGCAATACTCTCCTTCAGGGCGTCCCTTTACCATCGCACACAAAGGTGAGCCTCTTTTTGATGTACTTGCCTGATAGGCTCAGCATGAAATGATGGGAAAAAGCTTAATTAGGATATTTTTAGTTTTTTTCTTTTTCTCATTTCTTCATGCCGAAGAACCATTTCGAGTATTCAAGACTCCAAGTGGAAAATCATTTGAAGGAAAAGTTGTTGGCTATGAAGGTCAAACCTTCATATTGACCAATAAATCCGGTCAGCTTTTCCAAGTTCCATTTAATGCCTTGTCCACTCCGGACAAGGCTTATTTGGTTGAAGCCGTTAAAGCCCAAAGAATTCCCAAAGGCCGACCAGCACCCAAGCCCGTCTCGTCTTCGACTGTTAGCTCAAGTGCTGATAAGGGAGTAGATTTTCATTCTCAGATTTCTCCAATCCTTCAGCAGCGCTGCAATGATTGCCACAAGGCACCTTACGAGGAAAATGGAAGAACTAAAAACCCAAAAGCCGGGCTTCGGTTTGATACATACGAATGGCTTATGAAAGGAAATGATGACTTTAAAGTTGTCGTTGCTGGAAGTTTGGAAGAGAGCATTCTCTATGAAGTTATCACTTTGCCCCCCGATGATGACATGATTATGCCTCCAAAGGGTGATCCTCTTACCGCAGATCAAATAGACCTTTTTCGGCGTTGGATTTTGGAAGGTGCCACAGAGAAACCTTCTGGCAAGGTAGTATCTTCAGCAACCGCTAAAACGGATTCTCCCACCCCTTCGGACGAAAAAAAAGAAGAAGACGGTAAGGTTCACAGAGCTCCACCCAAAAAGAAATTAACTTTCCGCCCTGGTTCTTTTTTCGCTCATGTGGTTGTTCCTCTTGGCGTGAGTCCAGACGAAGCTCTTGCCAAAATTCAAGGATCCAAGCCCAAACCAGGTGAGCCTATTGATTTTGATCGGCATGTTTTACCTATATTGGAACAAAGTTGTAATAGTTGCCATCATGCCCCTTTTGACAGATCTGGACGTTTGGTTAATCCAAAAGCAAGTCTCAGGTTTGACTCGTATTCTCAAGTCATGAAAGGTAATTTAGACGGTCCAGTGATAGTGGCTAACGATCTGGAAAAAAGCCGTTTATATACCGTTTTGAATTTACCGGAAGATGATGATCTTTTCATGCCTCCCAAAGGTGGTCCCATGGATTCAGAGCAGAAGGATGTCATCAAAAGATGGATTCAAGAAGGTGCCAAGCCTTCCAAAATTAGTGTTTCGGCAACCAAGGGAGGAATTCCTGCCGCTGACGAACCCGTAAGCTTCAATGATCACATACTCCCTCTTTTTGAAAAAAGATGCTTAAATTGTCATGGTGAGACATATGTAAAAAATGGTAGAACAATTAAACCGACTGCCGGCTTACAATTGAACACCCATGAAATGGTGCTGAAAGGAAATTTGGACGGGACTATAGTTACGCCCGGAGACCCAACTGTTAGTACACTTTACCAAGTTGTCATTCTACCAGACGATGACCCTGAACTCATGCCTCCAAAAGGTGACCCTCTCACCGATGAAGAAAGAACCATGATAAAGAGATGGATTCTCGAGGGAGCATCCGAGCAACCCGCCGCAGTGGCTGCGGACCCTAATGCAGAACCCAAACCAAAAGGCCAAACTGAGATGGTAGCTGGTACGGCAACGAGAGAAGTTTCTCCATTGGAGCTACTCGCTCGAGGTTTGAATATCCCTGGAAAGTCGCAGCTAAAATCCGCAGGTGATCAATCTCAAGCATTAGTTACCCAGCTTTCTGAGAGAAACCCTCTAGTGAGAGCTGAATTCTCATCATTTGCCGGTGAAATTAACGACTCAAATCTTGCTCCACTTAGCAGCATCAAGAACAACATTTCTCACTTCGACGTTTCGAGGACAAAAGTTACGGATAAGGCAGTTGATGCAGCAGCCGGTATGCAAAGACTGTATTGGTTTAGCGCAAGAAGGACGATAGTTTCTGACAAGAGCCTCAATTCTCTCTCAAAACTCAAGAATCTTACTTATCTAAACCTATCTGAAACTCAAGTGTCTGACCGAGGACTTCGGTCTATCGCAGCAATCAAATCTTTGAAAGAAATCTATTTGTGGGGATCAAAAGTAACGGATGACGGAGCTGCATTTCTCCAAAAGGAACTCCCAGATGCCAAGATTGTTTACTGATTTTTCTTTAAGCTCTTTTTAAGCCAAGCTTAAACTTGGTAATCTCGATTGCTTTCGTGATGTAATATTTGCAATCGCCAAATTCAACTGCAACATGGCTATTTGATTGATGAAGACTTTTAATGTTGAAGAAGTAATATCAGACTTCCCCATACTCAAAAGAAAGAATAGGGGGAAGCATATGGTGTTTCTTGATAATGCCGCAACTTCGCAAAAGCCTGATTCAGTAATCGATGCTATTTCTCATTATTATAGAGAATCAAATTCAAATGTTCATCGAGGGGTATACGAATTAGCTGAAGACGCTGAAAATCTTTATCACCATTCTCGAAAGGTTATAAGCCAATACTTTAATGTATCCGAAAGAGAAACAATATTTGTCAGAGGGGCAACTGAAGGCTTAAATCTTATTGCACACTCTTTTGGAGTTGCTCATCTGAAGAAGGGTGATGAAGTCATTATTACAGAGATGGAGCATCATGCCAATATCGTGCCATGGCAGATAGTATGTGAGAAAGTAGGTGCGAATATTCTTGTCTGCCCTACCCTCCCTGATGGTTCGCTCGACAGAGAGTGGATATCTGGAAACATTTCAAAAGAAAAGGTAAAATTAATTTCTCTTACAGCTATTTCAAATACTCTTGGTACCATTAATCCGATTGCCGAAATAATTTTTGAAGCGAAAAAGTATGGAAAAACTGTGGTGATTGACGGTGCACAATCCGTACCTCATGAAAGAACGGATTTCTCCAAGCTAGGCTGTGATTTTTTTACTTTCTCAGGACATAAGGTATTCGGTCCCATGGGCATTGGCGTAGTTCTGGGTAAAGAAAAGTTACTTAACGACATGTCGCCATACCAAGGAGGTGGAGATATGATCGATCAAGTAAGTTTTGATGGGACCACATTTGCACGCGCCCCTCAAAAATTTGAGGCTGGGACACCCAATGTTGCTGGAGCGATCGGTCTAGGAAAAGCAATTGAATATATAAGTCAATTTTCAATGGGAGACATTTCTCGACATGAACACAAGCTTTACGAAATAGCAAAGAATGGACTCTCGGAAATAAATGGATTCTTGGAACACGGCACCACCAAAAACAAGGCCGCAGTTTTATCCTTTACCATAGAAGGTATTCATTCCCATGACCTTGCATCCTTCTTGGATGCTCAAGGAATTGCAATTCGTACAGGTCATCATTGTTGCCAACCTCTCATGAAGTTTTTAGGGGTGGACGCAACCGCTCGTGCTTCTTTCGCCATGTACAATACTGAAGAAGACTCAGAAAGATTGGTCGAAGCAGTCAAGAAAGCCGTAAGTATCCTTAGATAAAAAACTCTTAATTCTTAAGCCAGGGCGATCGGGAATTTTCCTCGATTTCCCCGTCAAGTTCTTCCATAAGAACGCTTAGTCTTGCTACTATTGCTGGCTGGTAGGTTGCCAAGTTATTTTGCTCTCCCAAGTCTTTAGCCAAATCAAACAACATTATTGTTTCTTTTTGATTTTTATTTCTGGGCTTTTTACGAAGAAGTTTCCAATCGCCCGAACGAATTCCCTCCAAGATTCCTCTTGATGTGTAATAGAGAAATTCACTTCGTGTATTATTGCTTTTGCCCAAGATCAACCCAGAGGCGTCCAATCCATCAATTTTCTTTTCTGCGGGTAAATTCTTCGGCGTCATTGAAGCAAGACTCGGAAGCAAATCAATGGTACCCATTAAGTCACCACAAACAGTACCGGCAGGAATTCTAGAAGGTCCCCACATTACACACGGAACTCTCTGTCCTCCCTCAAAGGTTGTACCCTTACCCTCGCGCAATGGACCTGCAGACCCGCCATGGTGTTTGAATGGTAACCATGGACCGTTATCGGTGGTATATATCACGATGGTTTTCTCCTCCAAGTTTAAATCTTTGATAGTCTTAATTATACGACCAACTTCGGCATCGATATGCTCGATCACGCAAGTGTATGCATTCAAAGGATTTGGATCTCTAATCTCATCTGGAACATAAAGGGGTATGTGCGGCATTGAATGGGGCACATAGACGAAGAAGGGCTTTTCCTTGTTTTTCTCAATAAAGGAAATGGTCCGGTCCGTACACCTACGCGTGATTGTTCGCTGATCGACAGGCAACTCTATTATTTTCTCATTTTCAAAGAGAGGGGTTTTCCACTTGGTCAAAGTGGATTCAGGGTCATTCCATAGAACATCCATTCCAGCATGACCGCCTCTTGGTTTTCCTTTATTATCTGGATGATTCATGTCGTTGGAATAGGGGATTCCGAAATAGTGATCGAACCCATTTTGTCTTGGCAATGTTTCCGGGTGATGCCCTAAATGCCATTTCCCAAAACAAGCGGTTGCATACCCCATGGACTTAAAATGATCTGCCATGGTGTACTCATCTGGGTGCAACCCTTTAGTGGAAGAAGGAAAGAGTACATGCTGATGCAATCCAACCCTCTTGGGGTAGCATCCAGTAAGAAGTGCGGCACGGGACGGCGTGCAAACTGGAGATGCAACCATAAAATTAGTAAATTTCCTTCCCTCTTTCGCCATTTGATCAATATTAGGTGTTTTTATTTTTTTTGACCCGAAACAACCCAAATCGCCATATCCCTGATCATCAGCAAAGATAAGCACGACATTTACTTTATCTTTCCCGGGTAAAAAGAAGGAGGCTTTAATTAAAAAAAGAAGTGAAAGAGCAAAAGTTTTCATATTTACATGATCAACAGGCAATCGATCGTCATTCAACCAAGAAATAGCCCAAAAAGACTTTTTCTTGCGATCATTTTCATCTGAGTCCATTTTAGGCAAAATATTTGATTTATGAAAAAAATCTTTCTTTCTTCGATTGCTCTTCTTTTGTGCAAATTCTCCTTTGGAGATAATTTCAGTTCACAGACTATTGATCTTGGCGTTGTGGTCACTGATATCAATAAGTCTCTCGAATTTTACAAAAAAGTAGTTGGGTTCACAGAAAAAGGTGGTTTCGAGGTAAAGGGAGATTTTCCTGAAAAAGTAGGTTTGACTGATGGTACTTCATTAAAGATTCACGTTTTGACCCTTGGAGACGAAGAAAAAGCCACCAAACTGAAGATTATGCAGGTAGACTCCTCAAAATCTGCCCGCAAAATCAAACAACCTCATATTCACACGATAGCTGGTTTCTCTTATCTAACTATTTTTGTAAATGATGTTGATCTAGTAATCAACAATGCCAAGAAAAGAGGTTACAAGCCATACGCAAAGAGCCCACAAACACTTCCCGAGGGTTTGCCACAGGATGTTTGCCTTCTGATGCTCAAGGATCCCGACGGGAATTTCGTTGAAATTGTTGGTCCAAATACCCAGAAGTTAAAATCAATAAAAAAAATCTAAGAATCTCAAAAATATTGGTTTGTTCTTCGATTTGGCATGATAAATGCCAAAACCTTTCATTTATTTTTCCATTAATTATGGTCTCGAAATTTGATTCTTTGGATATACTATTATATTATTAGGTTAGTCAAATTCGGCGGTACAATGACAATCAACAACAAAACAAAATTTCCCCCTCTCTTTTCCAACAATCTTCCCACTCATAAGGGATATTTTGTTAATCCTGTCGAATTAAAGCAGGTGGATCGATCGGTACCTAGTCCAGTGCACCGTTATCAATCTGGCGATGCGTGTACTGTTCTCTTTCTAAGTAAAAGGGGTATGTCTCGTTCACCTTTGGCACGAGAGGTTTTACGTGAAAAAATCAGTCAGTCCCCATTTTTTGGCAAGTACCGAGTTTCATCTAGAGGCGTCACTAAAGCTTATGACCAATGTCCAATTGATGGAAACTTACGCACTTTTGCTGACAAAATAGGTTATGTTCTTCAGGGTTATTCCCGATTTTCAACTCTTCCTGACACTGCTCAAGCAAATCTAATTATACCTCTTGATCATGAAAGTGACGATTTCACAAAAGTCCACCGTAACTCAATTCGTGGCATTGTGAAGCCTTTTGGGGTTTTTCTTCCAGCAGGAAGTTCACCTTACCTTGAAGATCCTTACAACCGAGATGAAGATCTTGAACCTGAAGAAATCTACAATGAAATTTTGTGTTCGATTCGTTTAGGTTGTTCTAAGATCCTGCAGGCAATTCCCTCAATGATTTAAGGCTGATATAATCGGCTTGAATTGAATTCAAACTCGAGCCTTTTCATTGGCACGAGACCCAATTTCTATTACCGTAAGGATCATGAGTACAATTCTTATAACATTAGCTCTGGTTACAGTTGTTTTCAATCAAACCATCGCAGACCCATTGAGAGGTTTTTCGATCCCTCTACTTGATCTGTCAGACCAAAAAAAAAGGCAAATCATTGTAGATAAGGAAAGAGGACAATATCTTGGTCATCCAAGTACTGTCTTACTTGAAGATGGCAAAACCATTCTTTGCGTTTATCCCAAAGGACATGGTAAGGGAGGAATCGTTTACAAAAAAAGTACCGACGGTGGATTTACTTGGAGCAAACGCCTTCGAACTCCACCGAATTGGGCTACCAGCAAGGAAGTACCAACTATCCATCGAGTAATCGACTCCAAAGGAATTAAAAGACTTATCTTATGGTCCGGACTTTATCCTGCAAGGATTTCAGTCAGTGAAAACGATGGCGATACATGGACTCCTCTCAAACAAGTCGGCGACTGGGGAGGTATCGTGGTTATGGGTAGCGTTGAAAAACTTACAAAACCTGGTCATTACTTGGCAATGTTTCATGATGACGGTCGCTTCTTCAAGAGAGAAGGAAAACGAGCAAATCCAACCGTTTTCACTTTGCTTCAAACTTTTTCCAAGGACGGCGGTTTAAGCTGGACTTATCCCCAAGATATTATGCAAAGATCTGATATTCATCTTTGCGAACCTGGAATTATTCGTTCCCCAGACGGTAAGGAAATAGCAGCTTTATTGCGCGAAAATAGCAGAAGGAAAAATTCCCACGTTATTTTTTCTAAGGATGAAGGATTAAGTTGGTCAGAGCCAATCGAATTACCAGGTTCACTGACTGGAGATAGACATACCGGTAAATATGGACCCGATGGCCGCCTTTTCGTTTCCTTTCGAGATATGGCGTTGGAAACTCCAACCAAAGGGGATTGGGTTGGATGGGTGGGCACCTATCAGGACATTAAACAAGGGAAAGAAGGACAGTACAGGATAAGACTTATGGATAATAAACACGGATGGGATTGTGCCTACCCACCGGTCGAAATTTTACCGAATGGCACTTTTGTCACTACAACTTATGGTCACTGGACTCGTGGGGAAAAACCATATATTGTATCGATAAGATTTCGCCTTGAAGAATTGGACGAAGTCGCCAAGGGCTTGAAGTAATCGATTTAAGATTCTTCCCTAAAAGAACCAAACATTGTCTCACTTGAACAGTCAATTTTCCCGAATCGCCAATCATACTCTCTTCAAGAGATTCATCATCTTTACCATTCTTCTTGCTGCTCTGGTTGTAGGTATACAAACCTATAAAGAATTTTCCGCAAAGCATGCCCTCCTTCTATCAATACTGGATGGATTTATCCTCGGGGTATTCTTAATCGAGGTCATAATCAAGGTCTTAGCTGAAGGAAAGAATCCTCAGAATTATTTCAGGAATCCATGGAACGTATTTGATTTCCTTATTGTTTTCGCATGCCTGATCGAGCCCATATTTGAGCTTGGTGGCGAATTCCTGCCAGTGCTGCGCCTCGCTCGGATTCTACGAGTTTTACGATTGGTCACCGCACTTCCGAAGTTGCAGCTTTTGGTAACCTGTCTTCTCAAAAGTCTGCCATCAATGTTTTACGTTAGTATTCTTTTGTTTTTACTCTTTTACATATACGGCACTTTAGCTGTGTTTTTCTTTGGCGAAAACGACCCCATTCATTTCCGTAACCTGCAAAGTTCCATTCTTACTCTTTTCAGGGTCGTCACCCTCGAAGATTGGACTGATGTCATGTACATTAATATGTACGGTTCCGACGCTTACGGTTATTCCGATGTAGATTTCCAGAAGTGGAATCCAATTCCATCATCTTCGCCTCTTGGCGCAGCAATCTTTTTCGTAAGCTTCGTTTTGATCGGCACCATGATTGTACTTAACTTGGTCATTGGAGTAATTATGAACAGCATGGACGAATCCAACAAAGAAATGGCAATCCGACAGGAAATGGAAAAAAGGAAACAAAATCCTGAAGCTATCAGAGACGGGCTTCATGATTTACATACACAAGTCGAGGATTTGTCACAGGAAATGCAAGTAATCAAGAATATGATCGAGGAGCAAAGCAGAAAATCTCTAAAGTAATAAAAAAACTCTTTTTCTTTATCAATCTCAGATGTCAGGCTTTGCTTTTGCCAAGTGACATTAATTTCTACATGATATTTCTTTTCAGATAATCATGGCCGAAGAAAAACAGATTTACGATTTTTCCACCATTGAGAAGAAGTGGCAGGAATTTTGGGAACGCGAGAGTACTTTCCGTGCGGAGGATCAATCCGACAAGCCTAAGTATTATGCGTTGGACATGTTCCCCTACCCTTCAGGCGCTGGTTTACATATTGGGCATCCTGAAGGATATGTCGCATCTGACATACTTGCCCGATATAAAAAAGCAAGTGGCTTTAATGTCCTTCATCCCATGGGTTGGGATGCATTCGGATTACCCGCTGAACAATATGCCATTAAAACGGGAACTCATCCCTCTATAACCACGCAAACAAATGTGGAAAACTTCCGCAGGCAGATAAAGAGCATCGGGTTTGCCATCGACTGGGAACGTGAGATTAATACAACCGATCCTGGATATTACAAATGGACACAATGGATTTTCCTAAAGCTTTTCCAACGGGGTCTTGCCTATGTCGATGAAAAACCTGTTTGGTGGTGTCCGAATCTTCGTGCGGTACTTGCTAATGAGGAAGTGGTGGACGGAAAATCCGAAGTGGGTAATCATCCGGTTGAAAGAAGGAACCTTCGTCAGGTTGTACTCCGTATTACCGCCTACGCAGAGAAACTTCTTGCCGGTCTGGATGATCTCGAATGGCCAGGTTCTACAAAGCGGCAACAGAAGGCATGGATTGGCCGATCCGAAGGAGCAGAAGTAAATTTTGGCATCGATGGCTGCCTTGACCAACTGACAGTTTATACCACTCGACCTGATACTCTATTTGGAGCAACTTACATGGTAGTTGCACCTGAGCATCCACTGCTCGGTAAATTGGTTATCCCAGGAAAGAAGGATGAAGTGGATGCATACGTATTGGCGGCAGCCAAAAAGAGCGATTTGGACCGCACCGATCTAGCAAAAGGCAAATCCGGCGTATTCACCGGCAGCTATTGCATCAATCCGGTAAATGGAGAAAAGATTCCTGTATGGGTAGCAGATTATGTTCTTATAAGTTATGGAACCGGTGCGATTATGGCGGTGCCGGCTCATGACGAGAGAGACCATGAATTTGCAGAAAAGTTCGATATTGAAATCAAACGAGTAATCGCCCATCCCAATGGGATCGAGGAAAAGAGTAAACTCCCCTACTCCGGATCTGGAATCATGGTGAATTCCGGTGATTACAACGGCATGGATGCCAATGACTGCAAGTCAAAGATCATTGCCGACCTGGAAGCCAAAGGTTTGGGAAAAGGTGCCGTAAACTACAAGCTGAGGGATTGGATTTTCTCACGTCAGCGCTATTGGGGAGAGCCGATTCCTTTAGTTTGGGTATCTGCGGAAGATTATGAAAGAGCCAAAGGAACAGGTGGTGCACTTAAAGATTTGATACCCGAAAATGCCGTTACGACTGATAAAGATGGGCAAGTTCTTTATGCCCTGCCCTTACCTCCGAGTGAATTGCCACTTAAACTACCCGAGGTGGAAAATTATCAACCGTCAGGTAATGGGGAGAGCCCTCTCGCCACGATTTCAGAATGGTTGAAAGTCTGGTTTAATTTGGAAACCGGTCAATCTGTTTCACGAAATGACCCCAAACCGGATGGAAGCAATTGGGTAAGTGCCACACGCGAGACAAACACAATGCCCCAGTGGGCAGGATCTTGCTGGTATCATTTACGCTACATAGATCCCCAAAATCCAAATGATTTGGTCGGCAAGGAAAAGGAAGCATACTGGGGAGGACCCGACTTTTACATAGGGGGTGCTGAACATGCTGTGCTTCACCTTCTCTACGCACGATTTTGGCATCGATTCCTTTATGACGAAGGCGTGCTAGCCAATCCGGAACCCTATAAAAAGCTTTTCCATCAGGGATTGATACTTGGAGAAGATGGAAACAAAATGTCTAAGAGTGTGGGTAATGTGGTAAATCCCGATGTGGTCATAGATGCCTATGGAGCCGATTCCCTTCGTCTTTTCGAAATGTTTCTTGGTCCTTTGGAAGCTGTCAAACCATGGAGCGAAAAAGGTATCGAGGGAGTACACCGTTTTCTGCGAAAAGTACACCGCGAATGCCTTAGCTCGGAAAAACATATCTCCGCGGAAGAAACGAATAAAGATACCCTCAAAGTTTTGCACATGACCATTTTCAAAGTAACAGAGGCAATTGAAGATCTCCGTTTCAATGTGGCAATCTCGCAAATGATGATTCTGATCAACCACCTGCAAAAAGTTGAATCCTATTCAATCGATACAGCAAAAAATTTGCTTCAACTTCTCGCCCCCTTTGCACCGCATCTTGCTGAAGAGCTTTGGGAAATCCTCGGCGGACAGCCATCCATTGTAAATGAANCATGGCCACAAGCCCGTAAGGAGTTGTTGGTCGCNGAGGAAATAACGATTGTATTNCAAGTGAACGGTAAACTTCGAGGACAGGGCCGNTTTCCTAAAGAAGTCGATAAAGAAACCGTTCTTTCTGTCGCCAAAGCCGACCCAAAAGTTCAATCCTTCCTCGAGGGTAAAGAAATTGTTAAGGAGATCTATGTGCCCGGTAAATTGGTAAATCTGGCAGCCAAAGGTTAAAGGTAATTTCTATGTCCCTTTTTCTGCCCCATGATTTTGATGCCAGTCGACCGCTCGTACTGATTGCCGGACAGGGAAATTACCCTATCTTACTGGCCAAGAGAGCAATAGAGGCGGGCATACGGCTCCGCTTAATCGAATTGAGTGGTGAAACCTTGCCGGAATTAATTGAATCTTTTTCAAACAATGAAAGATCTGCCGTCAAGGTTGGACAAGTCGGGAAACTGCTTAAGGAACTGAAGAAATTTGATGCTGGCTATGCCGTTATGGCTGGACAGGTAACTCCCGGTAAACTCTTTAAAGGCCTGCACCCTGATCTTAAAGCCATTCGCATGCTCGCCGGTCTTGACCGTAAAAATGCGGAGACCATCTTTGGAGCAATTGGAAATGAAATTGAAAAGGCGGGGATTCATCTTCTCGATGCCCGAGTCTTTATGGATGAAGATTTGGCTGACGAAGGGGTCATGGTAAAAGGCAAAGAAAGGATTGAGCCTAAACATCTTTCGCACGGGATGGAAATAGCTCGTGAAAACGCACGATTGGATGTGGGACAGGGAGTCGTGGTCAGTCGAGGAACAGTGCTTGCCGTAGAGGCTTTTGAGGGAACGAATGCCATGCTTGCACGGGCAGGAAGTTTTGGAGCTAAAAATTGCCTCTTCGTGAAACTTGGAAAACCCAATCAGGACAATAGGTTCGATGTGCCAGTTTTTGGACTGCAAACTCTTAAGGCCCTCATGGAAGCAGGCATTAGAAATGTAGCCTTGGAATCCGGTTCGGTTTTACTTCTAGATAAGGAAGTCATTCTAAAGGAAGCCAAGAAATTAAATGTTGGAATTACTGGTACTAAGATCTGATCTTTGATCGAAATAAAAGACAATTTAGGAGACATTTTCCTCTGTCCATTCTTGTGCATGATCTCCGGATAGGCAATGAGTGGATTTTGGAGAATCCAGTTCAAATTTGCTCCAAGGCCCCTTTTGGTAAGGATATTTGCTGAAAACCTTTTCATCCACCTCCACACCCAGGCCATAACCATCGGGCAAAGGTAATTCTCCGTTTTCAGGAACCGGAGCATCCGGCACCAATTCATCTGACAGTGAAAACGGATACATCACTCGGTGATCCCGGTGTGCATATTGTGGATATTCCAACCAACGGGCAGTCTCCCTTGGAAAGCATGAACCGATCAATGCATCCACCACTGTTTCAAGAGCCGTTCCCCAATTATGAAATGCAAAGGTTGCGTATCGCTTTTCACACAAATCGATAATTTTTGAGATTCCCGAGAATCCACCATGGTGGGAGACATCGGCCTGCACGATATCGACGCAGTCTCTGCCAAGAAGGGTGCGGAAGCCTAAAAAATCTTGCTCGTGCTCGCCAGCGGCAATCTCAACATAGCCAAATGCTCTTAGCTTAGCGTAGGCTTCACGGTCATCCATCGGCAGAGGTTCTTCCAGCCAAGTCACGTCATGCATCGCAATCGCCTCAGCCAGGAATTCTACAATTGCAGCAGAATATGAGGAATCACCCATTCGCCACCACGCATGAGCATCCAAGCATAATCCCACATCCGGCCCGACCGCTTCTCGCATTAATTCAACCGCTAAGAGATCTTCCGCGGGACCAAGAGCTGGACGGAACTTATAAGCTTCAAACCCTAGCTCAGATACGGCTGCAGCCTCCTCAGCATAACCTTCTGCAGATTGATACATGCCTGCACTGCCATAACAAGCAATAGACTCCTGTTTTCGTCCTCCAAAAAATTCAGTTACCGAGCACTGATTGGCTTTTCCCCAAAGATCAAAAAGAGCCACCTCTACTGCACCCGCCGCTGACCAAATGAAGTCGCCTTTTTGATCGACTTGCGTCTCCACAAATTTAGTAGGATCCACCAATCTTGTTCCTATAAGCAAAGGTGCAATCTCCTTTTCTATCTTCCGCACATTATCTTCAGATGCTGCTCCTGGAGAATAACCAACGGTGCCATCCTCCGTTTCAACGCGAACCACCATCGCATCACGCTTGTAAATTGTCCGGCACCCCCCATGAAAAGGATAAACCGCCGGCTCTGGCAGGGGGCAACTTAGCAAATGAGGTTCGATTGATTTAATGATCATAGAATAAAAAAGACTTCCACATTCGCCGTACATCGGGCTCACAGGTTCTGTGACCTCTTAAGGTCCAGGTGGGTACCCTCGCAACGCCCTTAGTCTTCCGATTTACGGCCTGACTGCAAACGCCTGTCGATAGATTCCCCTAATGAGTGGAGTAAGGAAAAGAACCAATGAAACTTCTCGAACGATGCAGAAGTCTTAATCTTTAACTTATTCGATCCAATCTTTAGGGTCAAGTCGTGGATTCTTAATTCGATGAGCCATCGATGGTGTGACGAATAATAGCAACCTTACGGGAAAAAAGTATATCGAAACCAAAGCTTTTCTTTTGGTTGATAAGAGAAGTTTTTTCCAAAATTTCAGACTCCTTCAAATGAACCTCACGAAGAAGCAAATATTTCGATGAATAGTCCTCCAGTACTCCACTTTCCAGAAGGGTTCCATTGGTTCCTTTTCTTTCGATCACGACCCTGCGCCCGCGATACTTTTCAAGAATGGGCTCCCATGCATTTGGAACGAGTTCCGTCAATCCGGAACGAACCTCTTCGATTCGCTTATTGGAATCTTTGACCTTGGCAAGAGAAGTGTCTTTACTCAAAGCACCTATTATCGCCTTGGCCGCCTGACCAAAGGCATCTTTCAGCATGTTGTAAAAAGTAAGTAGAAGTCTTTGACTCCTTTGGAAGAAATTAGGATGCAAAATTTTGTTCATTTCCATTGACCAATTTAGCCCGGCACGGGTCTCGGGGTCAGGTACAGGACGAATCAGATATGGAATCCTTTCAATCTCAACAGGGTGAAGAACAAACGAGTCGATCATACCAATATCCTGTTCAACTTTTTTGGAATATGAAATTTGTATACCTTGGGCGTAGACACTGAGTATGCCTTTTATCATCTCTCCATTGAGAGCAGGCATACATATATGATAACCCTCAAATTTTTTCAAACAATGATCTTTCGCCCTTCTTTTCAAAATGGTTCCCAACAAAGCAGAAGCGAAGAGAAAAAGAAGAGGGATCCAAAATGCCAAAGTGTTCATCGCTTTTCTTTATCAGAAGATGTAATCAAAATGAGTCAAATGTTAAAGTCTTGCATGAAAGCCTTTCCCTTGATTCGATTGTCTTACCCTTTGCCCCTTGAATTTTAATCTTTACATATTTTTTCTCTTTGTCTGTTTCCTTCTTTTAGGTTGCGGAGACGATCCTGTTGCAAAAAAATTAGTGGAAAAAGAGATAGATACCGTTCCGAACGAGCAGGCAACGGATAAAGTCATTG
>NZKO01000093.1 GCA_002692535.1 Opitutia bacterium | reverse complement strand
TTTTCCATCTCCTTGAGTTTATCCAAATCTTCAGCAAGCTCTCGAAGTTGTTCGGCGGGGTCTTTACCGGGTTCCTGTTCCTGAGGCTCCTGTTCGCCTTCGGCAGTCTCTTCGTTTTCACTCGGTTTTCCCTTACCCTTGGATTTTTGCTTCTGCATTTTCTGCATCAATGCGTATAACTGGACCAACTTCCTAAGGGTCTTACCGGATGGCTCCAAGGATTCCTGCAACATTTGATCGCCAGCATAAATCTCAGTCTGTTCGATATGATAGGTTGCCTCATTGAGCAGTTCACCAAGGTCAATCCCATCAACTGTTGGAAAAGAACCTTCATTCTCATCATAGACCTTGGTCATTTCGTGTTTCAAACCCAGTGCATCGGAAGAAAGGGCAACTGCAAGTCTTTCAACCTTGCTTTCATCTGATTCCAACATCGCGTCATAAGTTGAGCGAATTATTTTCTTGGTTTTGTTTATGAAATCACGAACAGGTATCTCCTTGGTTTCCCCTTCCATATCTCCTCCCTCCGCATCAGTCGAATTTCCTTCCGGAGGCAAAACTTCAATGAAGTAGATTTCAGACCGGGCCAACTGAGACTCCGGTTCCTTATTGTCTGACGCGAGAGCCATATAGGTGAGAACATCTCCCACCGCAAGTGCCCTTTCGCCTAAATCAAAGACATAGGTCAAGCGTTTCTCTTTTTCAATGGGATCAACAAAAATGGTTTCTTCCTCACTATCGCCGGCATGTTCAATTCTCATCCGGACATCCGTTACTCCATGATCATCCGATGCGAAGACCTCAATCAAAAAAGTGGCGTCTGAGGGAAGTTGTAAATCCTTTGCTGGCTCGGTTATTTCGACCAATGGAGGCTCGTCTGGAATCGGAGCAAATACCAAATCATCATAAACGATTGGCGGGCGCTCCGGTTTATCGATATCATACAGTTCGATATGACCTTTCCATTCACCTTCGAGAACAAAATTGTGGGTGTAGCGAATCTGGTTATTTTCCAGCGATAGGTTACCATCGATTGAAATAAGTTTGGCATCGACTCTTTCAGGTAATGGTTCGACCTCAAGATTCAAAGATATTTCACTTCCCTCGGGTACCCTGACGTATCCAAACCCATCATGCTCAAAAGAATCCATCTTTAAATATGCAGGAGGGGTGATATCCCAGAGTGCGGATTTTAGAGCGGGTGGATCATATGGAATTACATTGTGCCATTCGGAAACAAGTGAGGGTGTGACTACACGGTATTTAAAAATCTCCCCGATTGCAGGAACAACATATTCAAAACGCCCGATAACTGAAGTTTCAAGCATATCTACCGTCTCGGTTTCTTCCCCTGTGACATACTCTATTCTAGCTTTTTTTTGACCACGGTGTCCTCGGATAATATCTGCAAATATAGAAACGTCAGACCCGCGGGTAAATTCATTACTGGGAGGGCCTTCTTTCTGGCTCAATGTTCCTGTCAGGCTAGTTGAAACAGTAAGCCCTGGCTCAGCTGAAAGTGAATCAATAGCTTTTTGGACCGGACTTTGACCGGCTCCCCATACAGCCAAACCCGCACCAACGCAAAGACCAAGAATAACGGAAACCCAATATAAGGAATTCGGTCGAGTACCTTGCCCCCATGCGATGGAGCGAACTTTACTATCGGTGGTTTGCAAAACCCTGTTCTCCATAAAAGTGAGATTTTGGGATTTGGATTTTTTTTGCAACTCGACGGCACAATTCAACAAGTCGTGTAACTGAGGGTTAGCTTTCTCAACCTTTATCGCAAGATCCACCGCGCTCGGTTTGCGAATCCACGACACAACTATTATGCACAGAAATAGCAGTGTGGACAAAGCACTGGCCACAATAACCCACTGCATGGAATCCTCTTCCAATATGGGAGAGTAAATGTCGTACAGGTCGATCAAAAAAATGACGACCGGCCAGCTGAGCAAACCGACTGCTAAGGCGAGGACACTTCTGAAGAAAACTAAGAACCAAGATTCACTTTTTAAAATGCGGATAAATTCATGCATGAGAAATTCCCTCTTTAAATTCTTTCGAAATTTGTGGACGTGACCATATCATCTCAACAGTCAACAAGCTGCCAACAAGGATTGCAAACCACAACCAAAGCGAATGTCGATCTTCACTCATTGAAGCAGAGGATTGTGCTTTTGTGAGGTCAGTTGCATTTGGAAGTGTCCCTGTTCTCATTCTGACTTCATCTTCGCTCAAAATATCGGTAACCGACTCTGCAGTGGGAAAAACAACCTCAACCAATTTACCGGCATGTCTGTAAACTCCAGGCTTTACTGCAACAAAGCTTTTGTCACCGTCTCCCATCTGCTCACCAGGTTCCATAACAGGTAGAGCCTGCTCTTCTAATTGATCCTTTGCAGCCAGTTCCATTAGGAGGGGAAGAAAGGATGTACGAAGGGGCAGATCGGACCATGAGGTATTCATTCGAAAGGGAAAAAAGATCAATTTACCGCCAGATGAGAAATTTCTGATCAAAGCGAGTGGGCGTCCTTCACGATCATTCATTGCAACTTCAATGGACTTATCCAATTGCTTGAGAATACCGAATTTGCGAAAGGAGGTTAGGTAAAGATCCCTACCCGCTTTTCCGGAAAAAACCTCAGCCAGTTTCGATTCTTGTTTCAAGGCTGCGATTCTAAATGGATTTCGAACGCTGGCCGCACCACCTACAACCCTGATAAAAGAAAAACGCAACCATTCCGTTTCGCGAAAAATCGAAGCGGTTTCACTGAATATTTCGGCAGGGGTAATGATTGCAACACCACCGCCCTCCAAATAAGAATTTAAATAAGGGGACAACTCTTCTTCCTGAAACCATTTTCCCATGCCCAAAACCATGAGAAGCTCAAGTTTAGAATCTNCAAGACCCATACGAAGTCCATTCGCATTGTCATCACTTTCCTCCCAAAGATTCCAGCCATTATCTCCAGCACTTTCCACTGCGGTGCTGAGAAAGTTCCTTTCACTTTTTGTAAATTCATCTGTTGTTGGATCATCCCAAAAACCAAAATATTTNGGAGGAGGTGCCTTTAACCATACCGCTCGCTCGTTGTCCAAACTCATGGGATCGTCACTGACCAAACGGATAATTGCCTGAGAAACTTCTGAAGTGGGCACAATAAATTGTGCCTGCTGCGAACTAAGTGCTGGGATTATAATCACCTGCTCCGCTCTTACTTCACCTCCAACAACTAATTGTAANACATTACTTTTCTTTTCGTCCGACCAATTTCGAATAACTGCCCATATTCGCAGTTTATCGGGACCAGCAGGGACAACTTTCGATTCCACGATACTTTGGTTGTTCTTGCGGCTAATTTTATCAGTCCCAGTTCCCACTCGTATCATTTCCACCTCAATTCCCTTGGCTAAAAAGTCCAAGTTTGAGCTTTGCCAATCACTTTTTTGAAAGTCACTGATCACAACCAGTTTTTTTTGCGGAGTATTTTCTCCAAACAATCTAACCACTCTTTCCAGGGTAGGCTGTGCGTCTCCTCTAATCCAACCATGAGATAGTTTGGAAACTGCCTCAAGAAGGATCTCAGTACTCGACCCTAAGGGCCACTCATTTTCAGCATTCTTACCAAATGTTAACAAGCCAATTCTCCCTTCTGCTTCACCGATAATTTCAGATGCTATGCCTTGAGCTTCTGCGAGTCCATTCCAACCAGCCATACTCGGACTTAAATCAACAACCACAATAAGCTCCTTTTCATTGGAAGTCTTCTTCCGTGCCACCGAAGTGGACCAGTAAGGATCGGCTAAAAGTAAGGTGATTGCAAAAAAAAGAAGGATTCTCAAAAACAGTAGAGGCAAATCCGTTGGAGTTTTTCGACCAGTCCGTGGAATTTGAGATGGGGTGATAAAACGAAGAGAAGGAAAAGCATGCAATTCTGTGATTCGACGATAGGCCATGTGGGCCAAGATCGGCAATCCAATGGCTAGTCCAGTCCAAAAGGCTGCCGGTTGTCCAAACTCAATCATATCCTGAAATGAATCATCCTAGATTACGATTGCGGAGCCCAAGAAATCTTCTCAGCGCATGGCCCAAGTCCTGATCGGTGAAAAGGCTTTCGAATTCCGCTGAGACTCTGGCTAGATTTCGCGATAAAGTATCTTTAAATTCAGACATTCGATTTGCATATTCAGCCCTAATTACCTCCGGAGAGGTCGAAATCTCACGGGAACCTTCCATCTCAACAAATCGCAAGGCTTCTCCTTCGGGAAGTTTTTCCTCCTCCCGGTCCAAAACCTGAAGACAAAGTGCTTCGTAACGAGAAGACAGAGCGAAACGGAGCCTTTCGGGTAAGATCTCTTCCGCCTCCAAAAAATCTGAAAGAAACACTACCATAGAACGGCCAGGCATATTTCCCACCAACTGATCCCATGCGGCAGCGTGCCTGTTCGTCCCATCTGACTGAAGCTGAGCAATTGCATTTACAATCCGCCCAAAATGGGCATGACCACTTTTGGGCCTAATCCATTGCTGAACATTTTCACCATAGGCAAAAAGTCCTATTCGGTCTCCCTGTCTGTAAGCAATGTATGCAAAACAAGCAGCAATCATTGAGGCATAATGTAACTTCGTGCAAGTTGAAGCGACACCCTGATATCCCATTGACGCGCTGGTATCGAGTACCAGAAACAAATTGAAATTGGTATCTTCCTGAAATGTTTTGGCCACCAGCTCCTCTCTCTTTGCATATACCTTCCAATCCACCACTTTGAGATCTTCTCCTGGATCATAAGGACGGTATTGAAAAAATTCATTTCCTCTACCTTGGCGCAGGCTGCGGTGAATTCCAGGCATAGCTCCATCAACCACCACTTTTGCAAGTAAGGAGAAGTCTTCAATCCGGCTCAGATGAGACGGCAACAATAAATCTTTGTCAGGGACAGCAACCACTTGAATGGTCTAGGAAGCTGTGTTTTCCAAGAGATGATCGATAATATCGTCAGAACTCAATCCTTCCGACTCTGCAAAGAAACTCGGAAGTATCCGATGACGCAACCCGCTCTTGGCCATTGATTTTACATCTTCTTGCGAGGCATTGGGCCGACCGGCCAGCAAAGCTCTCGCTTTGGACGCAAGAATTAGAGCCTGAGAGCCGCGGGAGCCAGCCCCCCACTTGACTCGTTTAGCAGTCCATTCATCGCAGGAGGTGGATTGAGGTCTGGATGCGGATGCGAGTGAAACTGCATATGAAACA
>NZKO01000092.1 GCA_002692535.1 Opitutia bacterium | reverse complement strand
TTTTCGTTCGACTTGCATGTCTTAACCATGCCGCCAGCGTTCACTCTGAGCCAGGATCAAACTCTCCAAAAGAGAGTTGTGCGAATTAACGCACAGGCTCGAGTCAAACGACTCGATTTATAATTCAAAAAAATATGACCGGTGACCCATCAAAATAGATCACACAAAATAACTTTCAAAGAACAACCCAAAAAAATAGGGAAAGCCTTCCAAAAAACATTCTAGATGGAATTCAGTCAAGACTTTTCGTAAAATTTTTCCGAAACTTTAAATTCCATCTCCCCATTTTTCCTTTGTGGCATCAGCGTGAACCTCGAACCATCCATGTTCCCCATTACTAGATAAGTCTTTGAGCCATCTGGATTCAGCAGGATCATAATGCCATGGATAGGCAAACTTACTTGTCCACAACCATTGCTTTTTATAATGAAAATAAATCCAGTTGTCGTAGGAACCATTACCAGTTGGATAAATCCATCCGTAATACTCATGAAAAACCCAAGTGAAGTTAGATTCGTAGAAGTAACCGTACCAATCAAGGTTATACCATTGTGAAAAAGGAAGAGAAATTTTATCAAACCACAAGGGATCATTTTTCTCTTCCCGCACTGATCGCAAACCTATTGTTCTCAAGTTTGAGGTCGGAAATTCAACTCCCCGGTAAGCGATTCTCAAAGGATCACCTTCATCATAAGGATCAGTTTTGTACCCTCCGCCACGATGTACCTTTTTCATCCAATTGGATTTATCAACGAGTAAAGACTCGGATGTATCTAAGGAATAATTAATATTCGTTTCCTCCTCAGTGAAGGAAGGACCAAGCGTGTCTTTTTTTGAAGCAAGAGGATTCGAGTACCATGCTGAATCATACCAGTCCCAGCACCATTCACTTACATTTCCAATTGTGTCATAAAAGCCAAGTTTGTTTTGCGTATTTTCTGGTGAACGATTTTCCCCACCATTACTGTTAGTTGATAGCGAAATTTGCTGAAATCCATTAAAATAGCCAACCGGAGTAGTAGAATCATCGAAAGGGTCACCGCTTAGTTTATAATTAGCCAAATCCCCTGAAATGCCGTACCCCCACGGATAGTCGTGGGTTAGATTTGTTACCCCTCCCCTTGCGGACTTTTCCCACTCAGCCTCAGTTGGCAATCGATAGCCGCTGGCTTGTGTATCCAAATAAGATGAATGAATATGAAATTGTCCACTTCGAAAAACTTCAGAAAGACTAGAATTAGTGTAATAAACAGGTCGTCTTCCCATAAATTCTGACCTCGCATTGCACCATTTCAAGCAATCATACCAATTTACATTATTCATTGGATAATCCAGTGGATCGCTAGAACTGTACCAAGATGGACCCTTTATTGGATAAGATTGTGATTCACTAAAAGAGTAACCGTTGGAAATCGCCCAATCTCGAATCTGGTTCCACCGTGAAATAGTAACCTCTGTCTTATCCATCTTAAAAGTGGAAACATATAGAGTATGTTTTGGACTTTCATCCGTTAATCCATCATTATCTCCAATGTAAAATGCTCCCTCAAGAACTGTAATCATACTCTCATACGCAAATAAGTTAGCTGAATGGAAATACAGCAAAACTAGCACATGAGATAGATGTTTCACGTTTGATTTATAAGTCCAACTGTTGGAAACACTCAATAAAAATGTTTCTTTAAGTAACCACTCTCCAATCGGAGCACAACATGCAGACAAGGGAACACAATGGTAAACTCCCTTGCATCGCAGATTAAGCGAGCTTACGATTTCCTAGAAAACTTTGATTGGAACTTCTCTACCCTACCGGCAGTATCAACAAATCTTTTTTCTCCAGTGTAAGCAGGGTGGGAGTCCATAGTTACATCACGAACAAGGAGATGATGATCAATTCCCTCGATATTTTCAGACTTTTTTGAAGTTGATGTCGACTTGGTTATAAACTTTTTCCCCGTTGAGACATCTACAAAACAAACAGGATTTAGATTGGGATGAATATCTTTTTTCACAATTTATCCCTGCCTTGCCTTAAAACGGGGGTTTGTTTTGTTAATAACNTAAAGTCGTCCTCTACGACGAACGACTTTGCAATCGGGATGTCGGTTTTTGAGTGTNTTGATGGATGAAACTACCTTCATNTTTTACATCTTAAGTATTTCGTTGTGCTCGTCAATTCATAACTTTACCAAAGTCAGACTTCAAAAAGAAAGAATTGGGGTTGCAAATTTTTATCTGATATTTTATTNGATTATTATANTATGTCAACTGAAGCAAATACCCCCTCAAAAAGTAAAAATCCTGAGGATTACGATATTTTCGATAAGCAGGCATTGGCCAAATACACAACTGACACCGGTAAAATTCTTCCCCGCAAGTACACAGGTTTGACCCCAATGCAACAACGAAAAGTCTCCAAACTCATCAAAAAAGCGCGTCACATGCAGCTTATTGCATAATCTGCGATTTGCTTACTGATTTACAAGAATGTTGTGATACTATTTTTAGCCACGGAGTGGTGGCTATACATACGGAAACGGTGTACGGTNTAGCAGCAAACGCTCTAAGCGTTAAAGCANTTAAGAAAATCTATGAGACNAAAGGAAGGCCTAGACAAAACCCTTTAATTGTTCATATTCTTGAGAGCGAAAACGCTGAGGAAATCTCTTTTACAAACGACTACTATTATTCTCTGACCGAAAGATTTTGGCCCGGTCCTCTGTCTCTAATTTTACCAGTAAGTAATAAGGTTCCNAGAATCACAACCGGTGGAATGCAAACAGTTGCAATCCGCTCTCCTCAAAGCGATNTTTTCAGAGATGTCCTTAGAAAAACTAAACTTCCCTTGGCGGCGCCTAGTGCAAATCCATCGAATAGAATTAGTCCCACTTGTGCTGATCATGTTATCTCTGGATTCAAAAAAAATTGCCCGAAAATCTTGGATGGTGGAAAATGTTCAATAGGGATAGAATCAACAGTATTGGACATAAGTGGAATTAAACCNGTTATTCTAAGACCTGGACCAATTGGAGCNANAGAGATTGAAGATTTTCTTGGTATTCGGGTAGAGCAACCACCACCACTCAAAAAGGGAATTAAATCACCGGGATTATCTCCTGTTCATTATTCGCCAATNACACCAACTCTTGTTTACGAAAACAGTTCGGCACTAATTAACGAAATNGAATTTAATCAAGATGATATTTTTATTTTTCCGTTCAAAAATATGATCAGTTGTTCTAGTATTGGAAAGAATGTCATTACTATTTCTGAATCAAATGATTCTTCCGAGGTATCCAGGAGAGTTTATTCTACATTGCATGCTGCAGACAGGGCTATCCCCAAAACCATTAGAATATGCCTTTTACCAGAGATAAATGGACTGGCATNTGCATTAAACGACCGTATAAGAAGNACAGGNNAAATAATTTTTAAAGAATAAAATTTCTTCTTGTTTAAATTAGCATAAATTGAAAAACTAAGACGATGAGATTACACTCNATTATTCAACTCATGGTCCTANCACTTTNTCTTGGTTTAGCACAAANCATTGTCGGACAGAACTCTGGTGATCTACGNGATCCTGAATTTTTGGTTGAACAATACAACAAGCTTGTAGCCAAACACAACGCTCTGATCAAAAAAACGACAACTATCATTGAACAACAAAAAAACTCTCAATCTTCAACTAGTGACGATCCATCAATATCTAAAAAACTAAATGATGCAATCTCGCAAATCGTTGAATTAGAAGGACAATTATCAATTTTAAAACAGGGTAAGGTTAGACCAAATGCCGGAAATATTTATTTGGAAGAAACCAATGCACGACTTCAGCGTCAGTTGCAGGAATTAAAGGCAGACGAACAAGAACTTGCTCAACTTGTAAGCGAATTGACCAATGAAAATCGCGCACTGAAAAATGATAAAAAAAAGCGCGATGCCGAAGTTAGGGGTGAATATTCTAAGATAAAGAATTTGGAATTAAGTCGCAACACTCTCCAGAGAAAGTCGGATAACCTCAACTCTGAAAACAAAGCTCTTGAACTTCAGAACAAGAAAATTGAAGGGGAAAATGATCGTATCAAAACTGAAATCGCTTCACTCAATCAAAAGATTGCAAATGCGAAAGTGGATGTTGAAAACGCCAACAAAAAGATTTCCAACTTAGAATCTTTGATTAGGTCAAAAGATGCCAATCTCGCTAACCTTGAGCAAAATGAGGAGAAGAACCGAGATAACATCGTCACTTTGAAAAGTGAGATTGCCAGACTTGGCGGTGTTGAAGAATTGTTAAACGACCGAATTTCCTACCTGGAAAAAGAAAATGGCAACTTAATTATCGAAATTCGTGATTCCGAAGAAGATTCGGATTTACTCCGATCAAAACTNGAAGATTCTAACACATTGAATAATGAATTGCAGTTTTCAGTGGCCAGATTAACTGAAAACAAAAATTCTGTTCAAAGCATCAATGAGAGTCTTGGAAATGAAGTTGATAGACTTTCTAATGAAAACGGTATTCTCAAGGAAAACTCTTCTTTAATGAAAGAGGAACTATCAATGCTCCGAGCAGAAGTAAATTCTCTTGGATTGGAGGAATCAAGAATTTCAGAGCAATTGATCGGATTGAGAGATGCAAACGAACTGCTTTTGGCGAAAGCAAATGATCTTGAATCTGAAAATTTATCCCTGAAGGAAGCAATTGATTTAATGCGCATTGACCTTCAAACAATGAACACAAACGAACAGTCCTTAGTTGCTAAGGTTCGGCAAATCGACGACGAAAATCTAAGATTAGTTGAAGAATCGCAAAGTCTTAGGCAGGAAGCTGATTTTCTCAATGGCAAATCAAGACAGCTAGAAATTCAGCTTAACCAAGCAGTTGGTGATGAAAGAGCAAAAAATGAAATCATCTTAAGCTTGGAAAATGACAACCAAAGGCTTGTAAATGAATTTAATGAGCTCAAAAGGTCACACAATCAGTCCTTGAATGAATTAGTCAATGAAAACAATGCACTTCGTTTGGAACTTAACGCATTAGTATCTCAAGAGCAATCTGCATTGACAAGAATTGCAAAGCTTGAAAATGAAAACTTCAGAATGCGAGAAGACTACAAGTCGATTCAAAATCGTGAAAACGAATTCAACAGACAAATTTCACAACTTAATCAACAGAACAATAACCTTCTATTACAAATTGATTCTGTTAATAGAGTAAAAAACAGAATGAGAGATGATATTTTGGGAGTTATTGACCAGAACGAATTATCATCCGAATGACATTAACTAGAATTAGGTTAATCAGTCTTCCAAGACGGAGCCAATATTCCTAAATTTCGAATATCTCCTTTCCTTAAGATNGGGCACTTTATTTAGTCTCTCAATAGCCTTNANTAAACTGCTTTTAACATTATCCGCCACTGCTGACCAATCTGCATGTGCTCCACAGGTAGGTTCTTGTAAAATCTCGTCTGCNACTCCAAAATTAAGAAGTTCATCGGCGTCGAGTTTTAGCGCTACGGAAGCATCCGAAGCAAAAGAGCGATCTTTCCAGAGAATCGCCGCACATCCTTCNGGTGAAATGACTGAGTAGTAGGCGTTTTCCAAAACTATGACATAATCGGCTACCGCAACCCCCAATGCACCACCCGAACCACCCTCTCCAATTACACAAACAATAATTGGAACTTCAAAAGTTGCCATTTCCCTCAGATTAACAGCAATAGCCTCTGCTATATGCCTTTCTTCCGCTTCGATTCCTGGAAACGCACCGGGCGTATCGACGAAAGATATTATTGGCATTTTGAAACGATTTGCCATCCGCATCAAGCGGAGTGCCTTTCGATAACCCTCTGGATTCGGGCAACCAAAATTTCTCTTNAGATTTTCGTCAGTATTTCTTCCTTTTTGTTGGCCAAGAACCATGACGGAGTGTTCATTTATTTTAGCGAGTCCACCTACAATAGAAGCATCTTCCTTATACAGTCGGTCACCGTGCAGAATTTGAAAACCCTCGAAAATTCTATCAATGTAATCCAACGAATATGGGCGGTTTGGATGACGGGAAAGTTGGACTTTTTGCCAAGGCGTGAGGTCGGCATAGATTTCTCTTTTGGTTGTATCAATTTTTTTCTCGATCGCCTTTATTTCCTTGGAAAAATCTAAATCAGAATCTTGTGAGGATACTAAAAGCTCCTCGAGTTGCTTCTCAAGTTCGAGGAGCGGCTTTTCAAAGTCTAGACTGTGTTTTTTAACTGACATGGCTTTCGATACCTAGATTAGATTACAGCTCCTACTTTTCTTGTGCAAGTTCATCCTGCCAACCTAAAATACGAGCTTTTGCAGAAGCTTCTTCGGCACCCTTTTTATCACCTTTTTTAACTAATATTCGAGCTAGACTCACCATAGATGTTAAATCTTTTGGATCAATTTCAAGTGCATTCCGACAGGCATCTTCTGCCAATGAGACTTCACCTATTGCAAGGTTGACCTCAGCAAGAGCTCTCCATGCGTCAATGCATTTGGGAGATTCTTCACAAATCTTTTTTAAAATGGCAATTGCTTCCGCATTCTCACCCAATGTGAAAGACAAAATCGCATCATCAACTTTTGACGGATCAGACATAATCTTTAATTCTCGAAATGACTATTGAAAAGCCCCACTCGCAAGAAAAAGAATCAATCTTCTTGTAGTGTAAAGAATAATAAATCATTGTGTGGAATTTCTCGAGATGTTATCAAGCGACGCAAATTTCAAGGAGTTATTGCTCTTGCACGGTAGGGACCGAAGACTTGGTAAGCTAGTTGATGAAACAAAACTTTTACCCGGAGATCAAGCAAGACTCACTGAGAAAATAAACATTGAAAAAAAGTCGATTGATCTTGCCGTCACGGAATGGAAGGAACTCGAAGCAAAAAATAACACGCTGGAAAAAGATTTATTCCAAATCTCAGATAAAATCGCCAAGAATAAGGTAAGGCAATTGGACGTTAAAAAAAACGAAGAATACCAAGCCCTTGAGATGGAGATCAATTCACTATTGGAGCTACAATCACAGAAAGAGGATGAGCAAATCGAGGTACTGCTTAAGATTGACGATGCTCGTTCTACTGCAGAGTTAGCACAGGAAAAGATTGCCGAGAGAGTTGAGCATTTGGAAATGCAATTGGAGGGGCTNAAACAAAGAAAAATTCAAGTGGTGGAAGAGGCATCAGAATTGGAGATTGAAATCAATGAAGCAAGGACGAGGGTTCCGAATCCAATGTTGGCAACATATGACAGGGTTAAGAAAATAGTGACGAGAGCTCCTTTCATTGCTCCGCTTGAATTACAAAAATGTACAGGATGTCACTTAAAGGTTTCCAATGATGTTGTATCCAATGTTCTCGTAGAGCAAAAGCTCACCCAATGCGATCAGTGTGGAAGAATAGTATATGTCGAAAGATAAATGAATTCCGCATTAATTAATTTCCGAGAAGTGGTCATTCGCTGTTTGGTAATTTTACCAAATAGAGGAAAGTCCGGACATCGCAGGACAGAATTCCTCGTGAAAACGAGGGAAACTTGTATCAAAACAAGTTTACGGCCAGTGCAACAGAAAATAAACCGCTCGCTAAGGCGAGTAAGGGTGAAATGGTGGGGTAAGAGCTCACCGCCACGAGGGCAACTAAGTGGGCATTGTAAACCCAGTTCGATGCAAGGCGAAATAGGAAACCGGGTGGTCCGCCCCATGGTTTCGGGTACGCCGCATCTCCTATCACAGGAGGATTCCAGTAAGGAATAGATAAATGAATGACAATTCGATTTTTTCGAATTACAGAATCCGGCTTATAACTTCTCGGAAACTTTTTATCCAAATACAATTGACCCTAGAGCAACGACAGTTATTTTCTCCAAATGGCTAACACAAAATCTGCCCTCAAAAACATTCGTAAAAACAAAACCCGTTATCTCAGAAATCGGGCTGTTGTCAGTCGTCTCAAGACCCTTGAAAAGCATTTTCTCTCTTCTATTGAAGAAAAGAACAAGGATTCTGCCAAGGAAGCAGCATCAAATTTCATTTCTGCCCTTGAGAAAGCTANCAAGACAAACATTGTCCACAAAAATAAAATAGCCCGAAAGAAATCTAGATGTGCTGAATTATTAGGAACTCTATAGATAATCTTTCAAATTTTTCTCACCATTAAATGTGGCGGGAATCGTTTTCATCTTTCTGGCTGTAACCGCTGTCTTGTCGCTCATGATTTACCTTATTTTTTTTCAGATAAGCGTCGTAAACATCCTCTGCACTCATTCCCAATACCTGAGCTAGCGAAATCAGAAAATGAAATAGATCAACAACCTCAACCCGAGCATTTTGTTTGTCAAAATCCTGATATTTCGCCCACCATTTCCAAGGAACTGAATCGGTTAGTTCTGCAAGTTCTTGTTGCATTGCTCGGATGTAATTCAAGATCCATTTGGCACGGTCTTCGTCACTCATTTCATTCATTTCAACTCCAATCCTTAAATTAAGTTTCTCTTGGAGATCAAATATTTCGTCCATTTTATCCATAATCTTGATATCTGAAAATGTTTACATGGTTGCAAGAGGTTTCGAATTAAATAATCCTAAATCTGAGGACTGTTCGATAACTCTATCTTATCCATCGTGTTAATTGGAAGATTCTTNGATTTGTCATTTAGAGTAGCTATTGAACAAACTACCCTTCTAAATAACCAAAATAGCAAATGTCCGTATCTAAAAAATCCAATATCAGGTCTCGGTGGTACCGATCAAATGAAAAGCCATTGGAATCAAATGATTCTCAAAGCAAACCAAATGAACCCATGGGAGAAATCTCAATTACCGAAAATGAAAAATTCATAGACGATTTAACTTTAGTTAAGCCGATTTCTTCAAAAGGTGATGCCCATACTAGAAAACAGCAATCGAAAGAGGCTAAAAATCGAAGAAAGAAAAATCGACATAGAAACGACACTCCGAATAATACCAAAGACAGAGAAACCATACATTCGAAAAATTCGGAGAATGAAAAACCAAAATCTAATTCGAGGAAAAGAAAAAGGAGCACACAGAGCAAAAATAGAAATCCCAACCAAAATAATCGAGTGTCTAAAGGGCAAAAATCCAATTCGAAAAAGAAAATTTCCAAAAATCGAAGTCCTGAACCTGATATCAAACCAAAACAATCGAAACTGGGTAAGTTCATTTCAAAAATTTTTGGCAACTAATTCGTAATTAGAAAATTGTCAAAAAATGGAAATTTTTCGCATTCAAGGTAGTACTCCACTCGAAGGAAGAGTGAAAATCAGTGGTTCGAAGAATTCCGCACTTCCACTCTTTGCTGCTGCTCTTCTTACAGATGANGAAACAATCTTGGAAAATGTTCCAAACCTAAGTGATGTCAATTTCATGGCAGAGATTCTTTCCGAGCTAGGGGCTGANGTTAGGCGCATTAATTCTAATTCTTGGAGTATCCGACCAGTTTCTATTATTCACTACGCACCCTATGAATTAGTAAGGAAAATGAGAGCATCCATTTGTTTGCTGGGACCACTTGTTGCAAGATTGGGGAGAGCAGAAATCCCAATGCCAGGTGGATGCGTAATTGGCAATAGACCCATAGACCTGCATATTCGTGCACTACGGGGTCTGGGAGCTGACGTCGAGCTNTCTGAAGGCATAGTAAAAGTCGATGCTAAAAAGATTTCCGGAAATTCCATTTTTATTGGCGGCAGAAATGGCAGCACTGTGACAGGAACAGCCAATGCGATAATGATTGCTGTTCTCACGCCTGGATTGACAGTTCTTGAGGGTTCAGCATGTGAACCTGAAATTGCAGATCTTTGTAGAATGCTCAAATCTATGGGAGCCAACATTGAAGGAATCGGATCCCACCTTTTGAAAATTGAAGGCGTTACAAAACTCAAAGGTTGTAGGCATAAGGTGATTCCTGACCGTATAGAAGCTGGGACATATATTATTGCTGCAGCCATCACAGGGGGAGAACTTATCGTAGAAGGTATTGACCCAAGTCATCTTGGATCATTTCTCGATTTATTGAGAACCTCTGGCTTAAGATATAAGCAACATAAAGATTCAATCGAGATCTCAACTTCCCAAAGGATAAACCCTCTGGAGGTGGTTACCTTACCATTTCCTGGTTTCCCTACGGATTTGCAGGCACAAATATGTGCTCTAGCCTCAATTACTCCAGGTTTAAGCATAATCACAGAAAGAGTTTACCCGAGTCGCTTCATGCATATCCCTGAGCTCCTTCGTATGGGTGCTCATATTTCAATTGAAGGGTCCAGTGCGATTATTCGTGGAACTGATAAATTGAAAGGTGCCCCAGTTATGGCCTCTGATTTAAGGGCAAGTGCGGCACTTGTATTGGCAGGTCTTGCAGCAGAAGGAGAAACATGGGTTCAAAGAATCTATCATCTCGATCGGGGTTATGAGAATTTTGAAAATAAACTTGGGGAATTGGGTGCAATTGTGGAAAGATTGGATGAATCTGAATTGCCCAAATCCATTTATTCGCTTAAGAGCCACCTGAATTCATGAATGACGAAAAAATTAAAGGAAACGAATTTTTCGAGCAATCATTGGGTACACAAGGAGCAATTGATGCGGCTCTTCGACCCCCTTCATTTGATGATTTCACTGGACAACGAAAAACACTAGATCGCTTGAGAATCATGGTTGGTGCCGCAGTCGAAAGAAAAGAACCTCTTAAACACATTCTGTTATGCGGTCCACCTGGTCTTGGTAAGACGAGCCTTGCTCACATAGTAGGCAATGAACTCAATAGGGATGTAAGGGTCACTTCTGGACCGGTTATAGACAAACCTGGTGATCTGGCTGGTCTTCTTACCAACCTTCAGGAAAGCGATATTCTTTTCATTGACGAAATTCATCGTATCCCCAAGACAGTCGAAGAATATTTNTATTCGGCAATGGAAGATTACAGGATTGATATTATGATCGATCAAGGTCCCAATGCAAGAAGCGTAAGATTGGATATTCCTCGCTTCACACTGATCGGTGCAACCACTCGGGTGGGTTTGCTTACCTCTCCAATGAGAAGTCGATTTACCCTTCAGACCCGACTGGACTATTATGGAAAGGAAGATCTCACCATCATAATCAAAAGGTCTTGCAAACTGATTGATTGCCCAATTGATCATGAGGGTGCTGAAGAGATTGCCACAAGAGCTCGGGGAACCCCCAGAATCGCTAATAATCTAATTCATTTTGCCCGTGACTATGCTCAGCAAAAAGCAAATGGAAAAATTGATCGTGTANTTGCCTCAAAAGCATTGGAACTGCTTGAAATTGACCATCGTGGTTTGGACGAAATGGATAAACGCATTATGTTTTTGATGGCTCAAAACTATAAGGGTGGTCCTGTCGGACTTGGCACAATTGCCGTTGGAGTGGGTGAAGAAGAATATACTTTGGAAGAAGTGCATGAGCCATATCTTATCCAAGAGGGATATATTCAAAGAACTGCACAAGGCAGAGTCCTAACTCCAAAAGGATGGGAAGTTACGCAGATTGAGCCCGAAAATGGTGGTAGCTCATCTCAACTATCATTTTTGGAATAAATCATCTTCAATGCAACGAAAGGCAAAATATGAAGGAAAGAACAGGAGAAAAGGGCTTTCTCACTAAAAGACTTTTGAACCATCTGTTCGAATTCAAAAGATTTTATTTCTTCAATTTCTTTTTGGTTAGGGTAAAAATGCTCAAATTTTCTTTTTGAAAGATATACTCGCACGAACTCCATCCCCGTACAATCACATGGGTTACANCGAAATATCTCAATTAGATCATTTGAAGAAATGTTAACTCCCAGCTCTTCCTCAGATTCGCGGACTGCCGCCTCAGCATAAGATTCACCTTCATCNACATGCCCTGAACAACTGGTAGTCCACAATAGTGGATCTACATCTTTGAATGCAGACCTCTTTTGCAAAATCCAATTTCCCTTCAAATTCTGAAAAAATATATGCACAGCTCGGTGACATAAGCCTTTTTTGTGGGCTTCATCACGACTAACCCTTCCTATTACTCGGTCGTTTTGATCTACTTTGTCAAAATATTCGGTCACCATGAAATAACGATTATTGAAATTAAAAAATTTGGTGTTGGCATTTCCACGATTACTATCGTAGGTCAGAAGATAAGTGGATGCAAAATTTAATATTTTAGGATCAAGCAGTTCGGGCAATTCAGGATTGCTCGAGGTAAAAGGAATTAAGATTCTTATTGATGCCGGCTTGTCCTGCAGGAAANTACAATGTCTANTAAATGAACAAAANACCCACATTGAAGAGATTCAAGCAGTTTTCCTCACCCATGAACATAATGATCATAGTGTTGGTCTAAAAGGATTGTCCCGATATCAGCAACTTCCCATTTTTGCAAATCAAGATACNAAAGAGGCAATTCAGTCAAAGCTTTCAAGAAGACCAAATTGGAAAATTTTTGAAACCGGAAAACAATTCGAATTCAAATCATTGAAAATTCATCCATTTAGCGTGCCACATGATGCTTATGATCCAGTAGGCTTTTATTTTCAATGGGGAAATGGGGACCTTTTTGACCCACCAGGAAGCTTAGCTTGGGTAACCGACTTAGGTTGCGTTCCAAATTTGGTAAGGGAAAGAATAAGGAATGCCAAAATTCTTGTGGTTGAATCAAATTATTGCTCAAAAATGCTTGAAGCGGATAACAGGAGACCCTGGAGCCTCAAGCAAAGAATACGAAGTAGGCATGGTCATCTTTCCAATGATTCAACCTTTGAACTGCTTAATTCCTTTGGCAACCCCTGTTGGGAAAAAGTTTTCATCATGCACTTGAGCAAGGATTGCAATGATGTGAAAATGGTTCTTCAAAAATTCAAAAAATTGAATGGCCAAAGAAATAAATTTGAAACATTCGTAATTGATCCCGAAACGGCAATTCCTCACTTGGTGTGAAAAAGATTAAACGACAAACTAAAATAATCGCAACCATCGGTCCCGCCACCGAAAGCGAGCAGATGTTGGAAAAACTTATCTCAGCAGGAGTGGACATATGTCGGTTGAACATGGCTCATGCGGACCACGATTGGATCAGATCAATCACCGAACGAATCAGAAAAGTAGGAGAAAGACTCAAGCATGAACCTGCCATCATGATGGATGTAAAAGGTCCTGAAATAAGAACCGGATACTTACACCATGAGGTGAATTTGAAACAGGACGATTTGCTCGATTTGATTTTCGAAGCACAGCCCAATCCTCCCACTTCTGGAGGAATATGGAAAATTGAAGTGAATTACGACAAACTCCCTGAACACATAAAATCCGGAGATACCATCTTGTTGGACAATGGATTGATCCCCCTTTCCGTGCTGGAATCCTCTACTGATCGAATCCGCTGCCGAGTTCAACAAGACGCAACGCTCAAAAGCCGTAGACATGTTAATTTGCCCGGAATAGAAACTGGACTTCCCTCTCTTACGGAAAAAGACAGGAGGGATTCGATGGTTGGAATCGAGTGTTTCCATGATTACTTCGCACTATCTTTCACAAGAGATGCGGATTCCATAGACTTATTCCGAAGCTTTCTCCGAAAGAATGGATCAGATGCCCAAATAATAGCCAAAATCGAAGACCACAAGGGAGTGCAAAACATTGAGGAAATAATCAAAGCGTCGGATGCCCTGATGGTTGCCCGAGGAGATTTGGGCATTGAATGCGCATTCGAAGATTTGCCGATTATCCAGAGGAAAGCCGTTGGCTCGTGCCTTGCCGGCGGCAAACCAATCATTGTTGCCACTCATATGCTCGAGTCGATGATTGAATCTCCCGTTCCTACAAGGGCCGAAATAAGCGATGTGGCGAACGCAGTGAACGAGGGAGCGGACTGCATTATGTTAAGTGGTGAAACAACGACTGGTAAGTACCCCATTGAATGCGTGCAAATGCTCAACAGAATCGCTTCCCGAATGGAAGATGAAATTCAACCTGGACTTACGGAAGAACTGAAGCTTTTTCGACCTAAGGCAAAGATGCTACGTTCTGCCGCGATGCTTGCGATGAGAATTGAAAACTCCGCAGTTCTCGTTTTCACTCGAAGTGGTGACCTCGCCGCAAAACTTGGTGCCCTGAGACCAAATGGAGCGCCTCTGTTTGCTTTTACGGATGTGCGAGGACTACATCGTCGCCTAAGGCTTATTTGGGGAATTGAACCTTTCCTAATGGATTTTTCCGATGATCCGGAAATTACCATTCAAAACGCCATCAATCGATTGCGCGAAGAGGAATGGATTCATGACGGGGATCAACTCGTTACCGTGACCAACGTCTTCGCCCATGATAAGGTTGTGGAGAGCATTCAACTCCGAGAAGTCGAGCCCCTTTGATCCACTCTCGAGAAAATTACCTCTTCGTCCAGTACCAAACCCAAGCGAAAATGCAGCTTGTCGCATAGGGAAAGACGGCGGTAAGGGCTGGCTCTATGAGACCCTCCTCTCCCAAAGCATCAAAGGAAGTTCTTAGGACGTAAAAAATGATTACTCCAATCAGAGTAACGCCGATCATTTCACCAATCGAAATTTTACCCCTCCCGAAACCAATGCAAAAAGCGAAGAAAATGGCCGCCATACAACTTGGAGAACAAAGTAAAATTTGGGCTCGCCTCAATTCATAAGGAGCCAGGACCCGGTCCTCCTTTCCCTGAAATTCCTTCAAAATCCGATTAAGCTGTTCGAGCGAAAGGGTTTTGGGGCTTTTCCTAAGAAGAAGATGGGGCATGGGGTCATCTCCCAAATCCTTGAGCGAGAGACGATCGAATGACTTGTTCGTTAGGGGACCGTCAAATCCATCTTCGAGAAATTCGGCTTCGTTTCGTTCAAGGGCTCTCCACTGGAAACCTTCGTTATCCTGCCCAACCAAAGGGACGCCCAAACCGCTCGGAAATGCGAGGAAACGACCTTTCGTGAAAACCCAACCCGCATTTTCTCTGAAAACGGCATGCTCCGCGCGGATTCGAAACGAGTCATTTCCTTTCGGATCATAACTGTATAGTTGAAGGTTATTTCCAGCCATGCGAATTTCATCAAATGATTCGAAATACCACGCTCTGGTACGATCAATTTTCATCTGTAAAGGCTCACGCTCGAGAGTCTCTGATTCGAGGCCTCCCTTTTCTTGATGCCGATTCGATGCAAGCCAAACAAGGCATGCTGGTATCAAGCCTAGAAGAAGATAAACGAAGAGCGCCAAAGAAGGAGGCACTCCGGATGCCTGAATGGCAAGCCATTCTTTTCGCTGGCGGAGAAAAAGAAGACAAAAGAGGGTTCCGGAAAAGCAGGCTATTGGGGAAATCCAAGGAAGTTGTCCCAAAAACCAAGCCGAAAACGCTTGCAGGCCTCCATCGGAAAGAAATCGGTTCAAGAGCTCCGTATCATCGGCAAATGCGAAAATCATGAAAACCATCGCAAGAAAGGCAAAGCACAACAAAGACCAGGCGCACCAACCCAAAGATAAGTGCCGGACGAGAATGCGGTATTGAAAGACTTTCATCGGATGGACTTATTTTTGTGGTTATCACTTGCATCCGTCAAAGGGAATTCTCAAGCTTGCCGTATTAGCGCCACATTTACATGATCATGAAAACCATTTCGCTCGTTCCAGTTTGCCTACTTTCCTTTCTGGGACCTTCCTTATTCGGAGCTTCATCCCGAGAAGGTGATACCTTCGCCAAAAAGATCGATCTTTTCTTTGGGGAATACATCGTGAGTCCATTGGCTTCTCTTATGTTCTGGCCAATCCCTGGGATTGAAATGCCTTTGGTCGTTGCTTGGTTGCTTGGAGGAGCTCTCTTCTTCACGGTTCGAATGAAGTTTGTGAACATCCTCTATTTCAAGCACGCATTGGATCTGGTTCGCGGCAAGTTCGAAGACCAAGCGCAGACTGGAGAAGTGAGTCATTTTCAGGCATTGACCACGGCCTTATCCGCAACCGTTGGTCTCGGTAACATTGCCGGCGTTGCCATTGCCATTGGTATGGGTGGACCCGGGGCTACCTTTTGGATGATATTAGTGGGCTTCCTTGGTATGTCCTCCAAATTCACCGAATGCACTCTCGGCCAGAAGTACAGGAAAGTTCGAAAAGACGGAAGAATCATGGGAGGGGCGATGCATTACCTGTCCGAGGGTTTGAAGGAAAAAAACCTCGCTGGATTGGGTGGTCTCTTGGCAGGTCTTTTTTGTATACTTTGCATTGGTGGTTCTTTCGGTGGAGGAAATGCCTTCCAAGTCGTACAATCCTTGGACTTGATCAAAACCGTCGCTCCCTTCCTTGAGCAAGTTCCATGGGCCTATGGATTACTCATGTCCCTTCTTGTCGGATTCGTTATTGTCGGAGGAATACGAAGCATTGCAAAGGTGGCTTCCTTGGTCGTTCCATTCATGTGTGGAATTTATGTGCTCGCCTGTATTTTCATCATTGGAACCCATGCAAGTCTCATACCGTCCGCCTTCGCTCTGATCATCGAAAGCGCGTTCAACCCGGATGCCGCATTTGGTGGTTTTATCGGTGTTTTGATCATTGGAGTAAAACGGGCCGTATTTTCGAATGAAGCAGGGATCGGATCGGCTGCCATCGCTCATTCCGCCGCAAAAGTCTCGCACCCCGTTGAGGAGGGAATCGTAGCCCTGCTCGAACCTTTCATTGACACGATTGTCGTATGCACCATGACCGCCTTGGTCATCATTCTAACGGGTGCGTACTCCGATCCGAACAATGCCGAATTCATCGCTTCAAACCAAGGAGGTGCTCTGACCTCAGCTGCCATGGGCAGTGTCATTTCG
>NZKO01000091.1 GCA_002692535.1 Opitutia bacterium | reverse complement strand
CATTTATTTCTGCCATGGAGGGCTCTACTCAGGGTTTCCACTTCGTGTCCTAACTCAATTAATTTTTTGGCAATGGCTCTGCCAACAAACCCTCGCCCGCCAGTAACTAAAATTTTCACCTAATCAGACCAAGTTTTTCAGCTTTGCCGACTTTCCTTGTCCATTTCCGAGACAATGTAAGTCGATGGATTTTAGCATTGTGCCTTTTATCAACAGGAAGTTTTTTTTCAAAAAAAATCCTACGAATACCATAATTCGGAATGTTTTTCGCAAGGGTGGACTGAACTTTTTGGAGCAATTCATTTTTGGATGTAATGCAGAAAANGGAAGCTTCGACCACCAAAGATGGTTCTTTTATTTCTCCAGAACCAATTCCAATTAAAGCACAGCGTTTGATTCCTCGAATAGCATTGACCAACGGCTCGCACCTCTCGGTTTCAATGTGTCCATTGATAGTTTTAATTCGTTCAGCTTTTCTTCCAAGGAATCTTAAATTACCCTCCTCGTCCCAATAACCAAGATCTCCCATCCNGTGATATTCCTTGGAATTATAAATGAAACGGCTATCACGTGTTACTCCTGGCATTTGATCATATCCTCCCGTGACAATATTTCCGGCCACGCAAATCTCTCCTGTCTCAACTTCGTTTTCTATTGGATTTAACTGGCCTTCGTGCTCATTAGGAAAAGGGGAGTTTTTGATTGGCATTATTAAAATTGAAACACCATCAATGGGTTTACCCAAGTTTGACCCTTCACCTTTGAGTATAGANGAGGATAGTTTTTTAGTTTGATTATGATCGGAGAAAGAAACGGGAAGTGCCTCCGTTGCTCCATATGGAATTAGTACTTTTCCATTGGGCAGGCATTTTGCCAGATTTGTAATTAGTGATGGAGGGGATGGGGCACCCGCAAGCATTACTCGTAGCATTTTTGGTAAGCTTATNTCGAATTTTTGGCAATGNGCCAAAATCTTCTTTCCGATAACGGGTGAGCAAAAAGCTGTNGTNGTATTGTGCTTNAGAATAGCATCCACCAATATTTCCGGGTTGGCCATAGCTGGCTTTCTTGGATTTAAATTTGGAATTACAGA
The DNA here is from genome assembly GCA_002692535.1 of Opitutia bacterium. GTDB lineage: Bacteria > Verrucomicrobiota > Verrucomicrobiia > Opitutales > Seribacteraceae > Seribacter. The sequence goes on along the minus strand of NZKO01000091.1, from coordinate 21,904 downwards.
AGTGACTCCCAATGCAGGATTAAATAAGGAAAAGATAGGTAAGGTAACTAGATCAATTTCGCCAGACTTAATACCAAATTGATCCTTTAGTGCTTGTACTTGGGCATTGAAGTTCCCATTCAGATAACGAACGCCCTTGGGCATACCCGTTGAGCCAGAGGTAAATACAATGGCAGCCAAGTCTTTCTCTTTTGTAACCCAAATTTTGGGTTTAGTGAAAGAAGAATGGACTTTTAATTTCTTAGTGAAATCTTCACGGATTGTTAATGTTAACCCNACAGTTGAAAAAGTAGTTCGAAAAAGGCGTGAAACCCATGAAACTAAAGGAATGCAGATCAGGTTTTTTGGCTTTGAAATCTTGATGCAATTCAGAATTGACCTAAACCCCATTCCCGGATCAATTATTATGGGAATCGCACCAAGGTAAAGTAGTGCAAAACAACATACAATTAATTCATAACCAGGCTTTACCATTAAGAGACTGCGATCTCTTTTTTGAACGCCTCTTTTTTGAAAAAGAGAGGCACAACAAACCACATCTTCAAGTAGTTGAGTGAATGTTTTGGAAAAAGTATTTTCGGATTGTAAGATGACTGCGATTGAGTCGGGCATTTTTTTAACATTTTCATATAAATGTTTAGCTAAGTTTCCGCTAAATTTTTGGTTATGCATTTAAACGACTCTTACTGCTCAGCGAGCCACCTTTCAGCTTCAATGGCAGCTTGACAACCCATACCAGCTGCAGTGATCGCTTGTCTGTAAATATGGTCAGCGCAGTCTCCAGCAACATAAACCCCTGGGACCGACGTGAGTACTGAGCTCCCTGTTTCCGGAATCAAATATCCATTTTCATCAAGCGACAGAACTCCTTCAAAACACTTTGTATTAGGAACATGTCCAATGGCAATGAACACACCCTTACAACTTATATCTGATTTTTCTCCAGTTTTGATATTTGATATCGAAATTGCTGTAACCTTGCCTTCCTCATCGGGAATAATCTTTTCTGGTTTTGTACTCCACATCACTTTAACCTTCGGATTTTCCATAACCCGTTGTGCCATAATCTTTGAAGCGCGAAATTGATCCCTGCGATGAATCATGGTTACGGATGAGCAGAATCTTGTTAAGAATAATGCCTCTTCACATGCCGAATCTCCACCCCCGACAACAACNACGTCCATTTCTCTGTAAAATGCTCCGTCGCATGTTGCGCATGTAGTGACACCTTTACCTCCGTACATTTCCTGTTCACCAGGTATACCGAGCAATCGTGGAGCAGCTCCTGTGGCAATGATAACCGCTTTTGCCTCAATAGTCTGGTCACCCATTTTCAAAACTTTCTTATCCTTATCGAAAACCACGCCATTGACATGGGAATTCTGAATCCTAGCACCAAATTTCAATGCCTGTTTTCGCAGACTATCCATGAGCATGAAGCCATCAATTCCTTCGGGAAACCCAGGGAAATTCTCTACTTCAGAGGTGGTGGTTAGTTGCCCACCAGGTTGCTTGCCTTCGAGAATAAGTGGTTCAAGATTGGCACGAGCTGCGTATATGCCAGCCGTGAATCCGGCACAGCCTGTTCCTATGATAATTATATTTTCCATGGACAATGTAAATTATATTACGAGAATTTAGTTTGGTTATGTTAAAATAAATTATGAGATCTTTGATATGTACTGGATAGACAGCCATTGCCACTTAAAAGCTTTTCATGACAAGTGCGAACTAGAAAATGTCCTTAACAGAGCATTTGAAAACAATGTTCGTAAGCTTATCAGTGTTGGGACTCATTTTGATGATTGGGATTTGTATCAACAACTTTCTACTCATTATTCAAATAAAATATACTACTCTGTCGGAATTCACCCTTGTTATGTCAATGAAGATTGGCTTGATCAGGCCGTAAAAGTAGAATCTTATTGGTCAGATAAGGTAAAACCCTGTGCTTTGGGAGAAATTGGACTGGATTATTTTCGTTTGCCCAAAGACATTGATAAATCTAATCGCATACGGGCCTTGCAAAAAGAATGCTTCACCTATCAATTGCACTTAGCTTCAAGACTCGAATGTCCAATCATTATTCATTCAAGAAATGCATTTTCTGACTGCCTTTCGATTATTGATGAAAATGAGCTTGATTGGTCNAAGGTAGTATTTCATTGCTTTTCAGAGCAAACGGAGGAATTGAATGAGATTAGNNGTAGGGGTGGATTTGCATCNTTTACTGCGTTNTCTCTCTACGATGGAAACCATAGCATTAGGTCTGCATTAAAAAAGCAAGGATTAGACCGATTAATGCTTGAGACGGACAGTCCTTACCTGCCTATTGAAAAAGGCAGCAAAAAGATGAATGAACCAAAGTCTATTCCAATGATAGGTGAAGCCATTTCTCGGCTTTTTGGTGTCTCTTCAAATCAAGTAAGGAAAAACTCTTGTGAATTGACCGAAGCCTTTTTTAATCTTTAAAAATACAATAATTTACTTATTAGATTGCATTGGCATGAACGAGATGAACGAAGGGCCTCCCCCGAAAGACAAAAAGAAATCTTCTAGAGCAGTTGTTCGAAAAGCTCTGCGTGATGAGAGAGCAGTCTTAAAAAAATTAAGAATGAGAATGGCTGACGGGGAAAATCTTGCTGAGGATATTGAAGCATGCAAAGGGCAGATAGAAATTCTTTTCAAGGAATTACAATCAATTGAAGAGGGAGGACACACCACCTTTCTTAAGGCAAAGGATATCATCTCACCCAAGAAAAATGTGGCCGAAAAGAAAAATAGACTTCGAGACCTGATGGACGAAACCAAGTCGAAAATACTGAATATTGAAAACTCTCTCGATACCCCCAATCTGCCCAAAGAAGAACGAGACAAAAAACTGGTAAAATCCTCAAAACTCCAATCGGAGCTAGAGGACTTGAAGCAAGAGTACAATGCTCTTCTGCAATACAATCATACCAATTTTGTAATATCACGCGATCAAGATCGCAAACAGACTCAGGTGACAATTGAGNTTGAGNTGCTTCAGACCAAAATTNTTGAAATTAAAAGANAAATGAATGATTNTGCTGATGCACAGGATTTCAAGGCTTATGCTGAACTTGAGCTCCAATTGGATAAGAATGAGAATGACCTCAAAAAACTCATCGAGCCGGATGTTGATTTACTCAAGGATTCCAATGATGAGAATCAATTTGAGGATCCATTCTTGGAATCATAGGAAGATTCTCATTGTTGCAGAGAAAGTATATTTACTTTCGCTTTTCCCATAACAAGCTCTTTTGCTCGTCTTACGGCTTTTGCGGTAGAAAGAGTGGGATTTGAAACAGAATGAGGAAAAATATTCAGCCTGTCCATTCTTTGTAGAATTCCTGAATTTCTGAAGATTCTTAGAATGTCTCTCCTGACTTCACAAAGCAAAACATGACAATTTTTCTTTTTGAAGCCCTCAATCAATTCCTCTAGTGCCATGACAGAAGTGGCGTCCAAATGATGGGCATTNAGTAGCTTGAGTATAAGAACTTTTATGTTGGGATCTTCNCCGGCCCTTCTCATTTGTTCATAGAACAAGTCAGCTGCAGCAAAAAAGAGCTCACCTTCGACATGCACAATAGAGACTTCTGGCTCTGGACGACTGGTTTTTTTGGAATAATTTGTAAGGACCCCTTTCTCGTCAAAACCTTGTTCGACCATTTCCGGTTCAGCAACTTTCTTNAGGAAAAGGAGTATAGATACAAATACGCCAGTGAATATGGCGGCTTGCAGTGAAAAAAGGAGAGCGGTTACGAAAGTTATAATGAAAGTTATGGTATCTGATCGGGTTGCCCGGGTTACAGTTTTTAAATTCTTGGGCTTTATCAGTGAGATTCCAATGAAAATTACCAAGGTAGATAACGCAGCTAAGGAGATAAACTTTATATAATTTGCNAGAAGCAAAAACAGAAGAATTACGATCACACCGGAGAAAATATTCGATCCTTTTGTCTTGGCACCCGAATCAATGTTTAAGCTCGATCTAGTCAATGAACCAGAGCATGGCATAGCGGTAGTCAGGGAGCATGCAAGATTGGCGCACCCAAAGGAAAGTGTTTCCCTATTGCTTTCAATTCTTTCACCACTTCTGGAAGCGAGCGACTTGCCAATAGCCAAACCTTCAATGATACATAAAATGGAAATTGCNCANGCAGTCTCAAAAAGGATAGGAAATTGATTTATTAGAACACCAAAATTAGGCATGGAGAAAACNCTTGAATTAGCAGTAAATGGNTCCAGTAGCTTTATGTTAAAACCATACTTATTCATAAGAGCAGCAAGGAATGATGAAATAATGAGAGAGCATGCGACATTTGGGTATGACGGTAAGTATTTTTTGAAAATTAAAAACAAAATGGCGGTAATAGCTGATAAGATTATCTCTTGCCATGATAGGTATGTGATGTTGAGCACCACAAAATTAATGGAAGAAGCAAAATTTGTAATTGGATTTTCGGGAAGGGCGGTAATTCCCAGTGTATTCTTAATTTGGTTTGCTATTATTAGCAGAGATGCAGCAGTTATGTAGGCGGTAATCACCGTTCTAGATATAAATTTTACAAAAAAAGAAACTCTTAATAAACTGGCGATTATAAGAATTAGACCACTTGCAAAAAGAATGCATGGAACCATGATAATGGCAGAATCTGATATCTGACCACTCCTTTGTATCATGCCCAAGTTTGCAAACATACCAAAAAGCAAGACTGCAGTTGCATTGGTTGGCCCTAGAGTAATGAATTTTTTCCCTCCGCAAATGCCACCCAAAATAGAAGCAACCCCTGATCCAATTATTCCATAGTAAACCGGCAAACCGGCGATAAGTGCATATGCCATTCCTTGAGGAACTGCCAGCATCGCAACATTTAAAGCTGAAATACAGTCCCCTTTTAAATCTGCACCAGAATAGTTTCCCATTGAAGCATCCCAAAAATGAATAAAAAGCTTTTGCATCGTTTAAGGGAATTCATTTACGATGAAAACAATTTTAATTCTAGATAATAATTTTAAGATTAAGCTAGTAACACAATTCTCAAAGCTAATAACTACTGCCCAACATAGCCCTTGTAATCGTGGAAGATTCAGTTTCATTCGAGTTTTCGCATAAGCTTACCAAGATTCAAAAGTCATTGTATGGCTTTATTCTATCATTGGTACCAAATCATAACGAAGCTGAAGATATTTTGCAGGAAACCAATCTTATACTTTGCAAAAAAGCAAAGGAATATGACCCAAGCGGTCATTTTCAGGGATGGGCTTTCAAGATTGCGAGATTTCAAGTCATGAGATTCCTGACGAAAACCAAACGGAATAAACTACAGTTTTGTTCCGAAATTTTGGAAGAAGTTGCGATGGAGGAATTTGATGCCCGCAAATTGCAGGTAACNCAAAAGGCACTTGCTGTCTGTTATGAACTTTTACCAAAGTCTATGCAACTTGTTGCCCATTTGCGTTTCAAGGATGACAAAAGCTTAAAATATATCTCCAAGTCCGTAAAAAGACCAATGGGTGCCATTTCTTCGACTTTGTACAGAATTAGGCAAAAACTCGCGGATTGTGTAAATGAAAAAGTCCTAAAGATAGAGTCNGAAATGGATTTTAAAAAAAATTAAGATTAATGGTAATATTTTTACTAGATGTGCTAATACTCAATATGTTTCCCCATCATGAAATCTTCAACTAACGATTTTGACACACTGGTAAGCAAAGCGCTTGACGGTATGCTTGGGCCTGATGAACAAGAAAAATTGCGAAAATTGCTATCATCTAGCACTGACTTGCAGAGAAGATACTGCAGATTTGTCCGTAATGAATCGATTTTTTATTGGGAGCAACCCCAAAAAACGAGCAAATTTCCTAATAATCTGATTTCGTTTCCCAACTTTTCTCTTATTGCAACAATAGCAGCAGTTTTCCTTTTTCTAGCCAGTGCTTGGCTTATTCATACCTCAANAAANACANATGACNTGGATGTTGATNGCTCTGNANATTTTGCATCAAGTTCAGAAAACGACAAAATCGCCTCATCACTTAACAATTTTTTGACGACANACAGATTCGTACAGGCANGTGACTNNTCNATAAGGTCAACTAAAACCTTGAAATTTATAGAACTATTAGAAGAAGTTGAAATGAAAACAGATTTTACTGACGAGGGGCTTCTTTCTATGCAGGAAGGCTTGCCTTATGTCCGGACTGACGAATATCTTGCGACATCTTCAATTGAAGGTGTGCTGCCACTGAATGATGAGAGCATGATACAATTTTCAGAAATGAAAATAAATCATGCAGCAAAAACTGCGGAAGTTTCTGAAACCCTCCGAGTTTACAACTTGAGTGACACGAATCTATCCCCCTTGAGCGTGGTTGACGCTGTTGTTCATTTCAATCAATCAGATTCGCCTTTAAATAACTACACTGAATTTTCCATTACACTTAGTGCAGTTGAGAACCATACGCACGGCGTTTATTCCGAAATAAAAAATTCAATCGAGACTGTTATTGCAGATAATGATCAGTCAAGTTGGGAGAAAACGGAAGCCACCATGGAGATTCCCCCGAATACTGATTATTTGGTTGTTTCTTTAACTGCCAAGAAATTCGGCCCTGAAACATTTATTGCCAATAAGCAAAAGTTTTTTGCAGATGAATTAAATCTTTCCTTTGTTGGGATTTAAATCTCTGGAAAACTTTTAACAAAAATTGACACAACCTCTTGGTTTGGTATGAGGAAGCATGTTTAAATTCCAATACTTTTTGCCTTTTTTTTGTTACACAATGGTAGTTTTTTCTGCCGATTGGCCAAAATTCGGTGGATCCAATGGAACTTTTTTCTCAGAGGAGAAAGGTTTGCGATCTTTTTGGGGGAACGAAGAACCCGAAATTTTATGGAAATTGGATGCTGGATTCGGCTATTCATCTATTATTGAAAGTGACGGCAAGGCTTTCACTAAAGGATATAATGAAGGAAAAATAAATCTTATCTGTGTAGATGTCTCGATTGGAAAAATAATTTGGAAAAAAGCGTTTCCGTGCCCAAGAGGAGACAATTATTTCAAAGGTGGCAGTCGATCTACTCCAGTGATAGATGGGGATAACTTATTTGTTCTTCTCCACAATGGAGACTTTTATTGTCTGGATTCCCAAAGTGGTAAAATCTTGTGGAACGTAAATGTCGTTGAAGACCTCGGAGGCACCCGCCCAACCTGGGGGTTTGCTGCCTCACCAATGATTTTAGGGAAGAAAGTCATTCTTCCAATTGGAGGAGAAAAAGGTGGTATAATAGCCCTAGACAGGGAGCAGGGAGAGGTACTTTGGCGTGCAGGTAAGTACGGTGCCTCTTATTCGACTCCGTTCAAGAGTAAAAAAGAAGATCATATTATTATCTTTCATGATTCGGGTCTCTCCATTCATGATGTGGGTGATGGAAGGGAGCTATTCACTTACCCGCACAAAACAAGATATGGAATCAATGCTTCGCAACCTCTTGAATTTGGAAAAAACATTTTTATTTCCAGTGCCTATGGGAAAGGTTCCGCACTGATTGATTTCTCTGGGAAGATACCGAAAACTATATGGAAGACTGATAAAATATCCGCCCAAATGTCTAGCTCGATTCTTAAAGAAGATCATATATACGGTATTCATGGGCAGGCAGGTGGGCACTCCAAATTTTCAACCATTTTTTGCTTAAATGCCAATTCCGGTAGGATCGCTTGGCAGAAAAAGGGTTATGGACTGGGAAGTTTAATTATGGTTAGGGAGACGATTATATTTCTAAGTGAGAGCGGGGAAATTGCACTTATCCGGGCAACCCCGGACAAATTTGAAGAATTAGCGAGTTTCCAATTACTTTCAGGCAAGGATAATTGGATTCCTCCGTCTTATGCCAATGGCAGATTGCATTGCAGGTCTAGTGATGGTAATTGGATTTGTGTAAAAATGGGTACAGATCAATAATTATGCAGAGTGGATTTTTGTACAAACTTGCTTCAATAGGTAAAGCATCTTCTCTTTCTCTGCTCTGCTCATACCAGCAAAAGCATCATGCGTAATTCTGGTAGCCACCCTTTTTGTTTTTTTTAGAAAATCTTCGCCCTTTAAACTTAAAGCTAAGAGATTCCTCCTTTTATCCTTAAGACAACAATGTCTAATTATTAGACCGGCTTTTTCCATACGACCCACTAAATTGGCAATATTATTTGCGTCAGTGAACATCAATCTTTTGAGATCTTTTTGGCAAAGTGGATTCATCTTGTTTTCATATAACCACCTTAGAACAGAGTATTGATCAGGAGTTAACCCAAATTCTGAAAGGTTATTTTTAAACTTGGCATTAATTTTTAACCAACATGCCCTTAGTGCCGGAGGAAAGGATTTTTGCTGATTGGTTCTCAAAATTAAAAATTTATTCCAAATAAGGAAGTTTGACAAAAATAGTACATACAAGTACTAAATTATTTTCGTAACCCTGCAAACTTTAGTTTTATTATGTCTTTAAAAGTTTTTTCAATTTTCATGTTTTTCTTGTACAGCCTATTTAATCAAGGTTGTGTTCCTAAAATAGTAAAATCCGAAAAAGTGGTTGTAAAAACTTCCGTCAATTCCGATTGGTTATATTGGCGGGGACCAGAAGGTACTGGAGTATCCGACCAAACTGGACTTCCTTCTGATTTGAATAAGTCGCTAATCTGGTCTCATGATATTCAAGGCGGTGGCGTTCCGGTAATAGCAGGAGGGAAAGCATATCAATTCGGATACTACGGTATAACGGATGACCTTCAGGAGGCATTGGTTTGTTTTGACGCGAGTACGGGCGACATTCTTTGGCAGAAGAGACACAGCGATTTCATTAGTGATATTGTATATAACCGTTATGGAGTGGGTGCTGCCTGTGTTGATCCTGCATCAGGAAATGTCTATTTCCAGACTAGTCCAGGATTACTGATAGGTTATGATTCCGAGGGTAACAAATTATGGGAACGTTCTCTTATGGAAGAATTTGCCAGGCTTACATTCCCTAACGGCAGGACTGGAGGACCATGTATAGATGGTCATTTGGTAATTATTCACGCAATTACCGCAAACTGGGGAAAACAAGGTCCGGCAAGGGATCGCTTTTATGCATTTGATAAAGATACTGGTGATTTGGTTTGGTCTTCAACCCCAGGCATAACGCCGAAGGACAGCTCTTTTGCACCGCTGACATTTGAGGATTTACCTGACGGCAGGCGAGTATTTTACAGCGGAACCGGGTGTGGTCATGTGGTATGTATCGATGCCCGTACTGGTCAGGCATTATGGCGATTTCAAATGTCATATGGCGGCGTTAACGCAGGTGTAGTCATTCACAAAGACAGTATCATTGCAGTTCATGGTAAGGAGAACATCGACAGTACCATTATTGGCAGAATGGTTGCGATTAAGAAGCCTGAAAAAATGCCTGCATTGGGAGATGACATTTTAATACTTGGTAAAGATAATGAAGTATGGAGAAACAATGGTATTGAAGCTTTTACCAGCACACCTGTCTATCGTGAAGGAAGGGTCTATTCAACCATCAAGCGTGGTGAATTAGTGTGCCTTGATGCTGATTCTGGAGAGGAGTATTGGGTGTTGAAGCTTGCTCCTGATCAAATACACGCTTCTCCCACTTGGGCGGATGGCAAACTGTATGTTCCAATGTTTGATGGAAAAGTCTTTGTTGTCACTGATGAAGGAGATCATGCTATAATTCAAAGTGAAATTGATTTGGGTTCGGCTTGTTTGGCGGCACCTGCTGTTGCTCATGGAAGGGTTTTTGTCCAGTCGAAGAAAAAGCTTTATTGTTTCGGTTCTGACACTCCTTCACCTCCTTTTGTGGTCAAGCCACAGGAAGAACTAAAGCATATCTCCAGTGGTTCGACGGACTTGATTTCCGCGTCTTTGCAAATCGTGCCAGCCGAATTTGCACTCAAAGCAGGAAGTAGTCAGAAATTTGATATCTTTGCATTGGATACGAGAGGAAAAAGAATTACAAAAATCAATAACTATGGCTCCGATCAAAAAAATCCAAATTGGGAGAAATGGATTCCACCGACAGCCAAAGTGAAGTCTAAATTAGATGCAATTCTTGAACAGGGGGTGCTTAGAGCCGATCAAAATGCCTCACTTTCAGCCGGAGCACTTAAGGTGTCATATGGAAATCTTTCTGGTGTAACAAGAGGCAGGGTGTTGCCCAATCTTCCTTACAAGGAAGATTTCGAAGAAGGTTATACATTTTCCAATACCAGTACTGATGATATTGCATTTTCGTATCCTCCGCTTTCATGGCTTGGCGCAAGAATGAGGTGGCAAGTGCAGGATATGGACGAGAATAAGGTGGCAGGAAACACCCTGGATCGCGTTCTATTTCAACGAGCAATAAATTTCATTGGACATATGGATATGAAGGATTACACGATGGAAGCTGATGTCATGACTGATGGAGATCGGCGTACAAAATCAAATATCGGTCTTATTCATCAGCGATACATTATTGTCTTGGTGGGTAATAGCCAGAAATTGGAAGTGGTCTCTAATTTCGATCGCTTTCGGCACTCCGTTCCCTTTTCCATTAAAACCAAATCATGGTATCGTCTCAAAACAACGGTTGATGTAGACGAAATGGGGAACGGGTTGATTCGTGCCAAGGCATGGCCAAAAGATGAAGAGGAACCGGAAGAATGGACTCTGGAAATTGAGCATGCAAACGCTCATCGCCACGGAGCTCCGGGGATTTATGCAATGTCTCCGCAAAGTAAAAAGAAAGTTTACATCGATAACATTTCAGTCACCCAAAACTAATTTACAACCAAAGATCATCCCAATGAAAAAAATAAAGTACATACTCTATGCTCTTTTATTAACATCAAATCTTTCCGCGGCAGATTGGCCAACTTGGGGAGGAGATGCCACGCGCAATATGGTCTCACTTGAGACCGGACTGGACTTGGATTTTGAACCCGGTGAGATGAATGATGACGAAAGCGTTGATATGAGCACTACCAAAAATATCAAGTGGGTAGCTAAGTTGGGTTCGCAGGCGTATGGAAATGTAACCATAGCCAATGGAAGGGTTTTTGCAGGAACAAACAATGAGTCACCACGTGACTCCGGCAAGAAGGGAGACCGCGGAATAGTGATGTGCTTTAATGAAAAAAGCGGTGAAATTGAGTGGCAACTTGTTATCCCAAAATTAGGGGCAGGAAAAGTGAGTGATTGGGAATACATAGGCGTATGTTCGTCACCTGCAATTGAAGGCAATAGAGTCTATGTGGTAACTAATAAATGTGAGGTAGTGTGCCTCGACATCGAAGGCTTCAAAAATGGCAATGATGGACCGTTCATGGATGAAGCCAACTATGTCAAACCCAAAGGGACTCAGGATTCATTGAACGAAAAACTGGATGCAGACATAATTTGGATGTACGACATGAGAGATCAACTGGGTGTTTTTCCTCACAATGTAACAAGTTCATCCCCTCTCATTATTGGAGATTCTATTTTTGTTGCCACCTCTAATGGAGTGGATTGGTCACATACTAATATTCCTAGCCCCCTTTCACCCAGTTGGATTGCTCTGGATAAAAACACCGGCGAACTTATCGGGGAGGATGGTTCGGGAGCAAGTGCAGGAGCTTTGCATGCAGCTTGGTCCTCATTAACTTTTGGCAAAATTAAAGGTGAAGAAATTCTTATTTGGGGGGGAACAGACGGATATTGTTACGGATATTTAAACAAAACCGAAAAAGATGAGGACGGGTATGATTTGTTTGAACCAAAGTGGAAGGTTGACTGCAATGAATTAAGCTATCGCAAAGACAAAGATGGTAAGAAGATTCCCTATGCAACTCCGCCCGGGCCAAGTGAGCTCATTGGCACACCTGTTCTTTATGAAGACAAAGTATATTGCGCCATCGGACAAGATCCTGAGCATGGAGATGGAGTGGGGCGATTATCTTGCATTGATGCAAGCAATGGTAAAATTCTTTGGAAAAATATGGATGTGGGACGCACCATTTCAACAGTCTCAGTTCATGAGGACCTCGTTTACATCGCAGAATACGCAGGAATTATCCATTGCCTTGATGCAAATACTGGTAAAGTCTACTGGACCCATGATTCTTTTAGCAGGATCTGGGGTTCTACTTTGGTAGTTGACGGTAAAGTCCTTCTTGGGAATGAAGATGGTGATTTGCTAGTCATCGACCACGGAAAAGAAAAACCGAAAGTTAAGACCATTAACATGGGAGCACCCGTTTACAGTTCACCGGTTGTCGCAAACAAAACTCTGTATGTCGCGACGCAGACTCATCTTTACGCTATTGGAAAATAATTAAGGGCAAGACAAACATGGGGAAAACAATCGTCTGGTCTCTCTTCGTAATTCTCTTCTTCTTGCATCAAGACCTTTGGTGGTGGGAAGATTCAGGTTTAGTTTTTGGGTTTATGCCTATTGGTCTTGCATATCATGCCGCTTTCTCAATTGCCTGTGCTTTTCTTGGTTGGCTGGCAATTCGTTTTGCATGGCCACACGATTTGGAAAAATTCGCCGAAGAAGAATAAGAAATCAACCCAACCACATTGAGGTAATTAAATGACCACACTCTTCGTAATCATTGGCTATCTTTGCCTACTTTTGGCTTTGGGCTTTTTTAGTAACCGTCTATTTAGGGGAACCAGTAAGGACTACTTCGTTGCAAGCCATAGCATAGGACCATTTTTGCTCTTGATGAGCGTCTTTGGTACGACCATGACAGCTTTCGCCCTTGTTGGTTCTACTGGAAAATCCTTTGAGCGCGGGATTGGTACTTATGGCCTTATGGCCTCGATTAGCGGGTTGGTGCATGCCGCAATTTTTTTCCTCATCGGGATCAGGCTTTGGGCGTTTGGAAAAAAGCATGGGTTCATTACGCAAATTCAATTTTTTCGTGCACGTTTTGAGTCGGATTCTATTGGCTACCTTCTTTTTCCCATTTTAGTTCTTCTGGTAATTCCCTATCTACTGATTGGAATTATTGGAGCGGGTAAAACAATCGAACCAGTAACCGCAGGTGCCTTTCCAGAGTTGTTCACCAACCCCACAGCACCACAGTGGCTGGGAGGGGTACCACCATGGCTCACTGGTTTGGTGGTCTCTTTGGTGGTTCTCAGTTATGTGTTCATGGGTGGCTCCCGAGGGGCGGCCTTTGCCAATACTTTCCAGACAATTGTTTTCATGATTATGGGCTTAGTTGCCTTCACTTTCATTATTAATGCTCTTGGAGGCATCAATAATGCCGGGAAAGTACCTGCTCGTATCAATGAGAAGGGTTTAATTGTACAGGATTATCATTTCGACAAAAAATCCGAGCAGCTTAAGGAAAACCTCCCACCAAAAACAATTGGCCGTGTTGTTGGTTCAGAAAAGTCAAATCTTACAAATCAGCAACCACACTTTTGGCGTAAACCGGTTAACGCAGAATTTAAAAAGAAAAACGCCAAGACAGGTGAACTTGTTTCCTTCGAGCGCGAGCTTGGCATCCCATTTGTAACTTTCGTTACATATCTTTTCATTCCGCTGAGTGTGGGAATGTTTCCCCACCTTTTCCAGCATTGGTTAACCGCTCGCAGCGCTAAATCCTTTAGACTTACTGTCATCGCCCATCCTCTTTGTATAATGATAGTATGGGTTCCATGCGTTCTTGTCGGTGCATGGGCAAGTGGGGTTCTTCCCCCTGGGATTCCACCCCCTGCAGTTCTTTCCGCCATGCTAAACCTTTTAGTCGGTGACCCCGTGCTTATTGGACTTTTGACTGCGGGAGTTCTTGCGGCCATCATGTCTTCCTTAGATTCTCAGTTTCTTTGCTTAGGCACGATTTTTACCAATGACATTGTTATTCATAGGTCAGGCCCTGATAAGTATTCTGATAAGCAAATAATCTTCATTGCGAGATGTTTTATTGTGGCGATTGTTGCTTTAACTTATGGATTGGCGATGCTTGCCAAAAATGCCAATGTCTTTGATCTGGCCATTTGGTGCTTCAGTGGATTCTCAGCGCTTTTCCCAGTAATTTTTGCAGCACTTTACTGGAAGAGGACAACCAAACAAGGGGGCATTGCCAGCATTATCGCCGCACTTTTGACTTGGCTTTATTATTTCCATGAGTCCGGATATGGCGGTGAATACATGGTAGGGCCTGGAATTGTCCCGGCGGCAATCTGCTTTGGTGCCTCAGCTGTCGTATTGGTGATAGTGTCACTTTTAACCGAACCTCCCTCCAAAGAAACCCTCGATAAATTTTTCCCAAAGAAGAGCGAATTGTGAATTTGTAAAAACAAGTTTTATTGATTTATCCTATGCCGAACGAACAAGAAGTTAAACAAGCGGCGGATGAGCTTGATGCTCATGTCGCGGATATCATAAAGTGGCACTTTTCGCCAGAAACCGGTTGTCCCTTTTGGCTGGACTGGGCTAAAGAGCAGAACTGGAATCCAATCGAAGAGGTCTCCAATTTCGATGATCTTTGCCAGAAGTTTCCCAATTTTCAGGATGAGTGGCTTCGTGATTTGCCCAATAGTGTATGGGTGCCTAAAGCCTATGACGGTCGACCATTCAATATTTTTGAAACTGGAGGAACAACCGGTATGCCGAAACAGCGAATTGGTTGGGATGATTTTCGTATCGATTACACAGCCTTCTCCGAAACGCTAAGCGACGAGCATTTTCCGAAAAACCACTACTGGATGATGGTTGGACCAACTGGACCTCGTCGTCTACGTCTTGCAATTGAACATCTTGCCAACGAACGTGGGTGTTCATGTTTCTTTGTCGATTTGGATCCTCGCTGGGTAAAGCGACTCATTTCTGGCAAACAATTTGACCAAGCCCGTGCCTACATGGATCACGTGGTCGATCAGGCTCTTACCATCCTTAAACACCGCAGTGTTAGTGCACTCTTTACTACACCCAAACTATTAGAAGCATTGGCAGAGAGAAAAGACTTGGTCAAGGCTGGCATCAAGGGAGTATTTTGTGGAGGTACCACGATGGATAAGCAATACGCCCGATTTCTTGTTGAGGAGGTATGTGAAGGCGGGCAAATCGGATTTGTGCCGACCTATGGAAACACTCTTATGGGATTGGCCCGCCATCACCCCATTGGTCCGGACAATGATTATTCGATCGCATACTATGCACCACAACCACGTGCCGTTCTCAGAGTCGTCAACCCCGATACCAACAAAGCAGTCGAATATGATAATTGGGGTAGAGTCGAGTTGACGACCTTGACAAAGGAATTTTTTATGCCACGTTTTCTTGAACGCGACGAAGCTCTCAGGCGTAAACCTTGGGATGAAGCACCCTGGGATGGAGTCGCTGAGGTTCGCCCATTTGGAGCTATGGAGAAAAAAATCGTAGAAGGAGTCTATTAATTATCATGAATATTCCACATATATCTTGTTTACGGCTTGGAAAGCCATATCGCAGCTACAACGAATCAGAAGTTAAGGATTACCGCGACGGGACAGTCAAAGCTACCTTGAGTCAGGTTAATGCCGGAATTATTCGCCGAGATCTCCGTGAAATTGGTCGTGCACGCGAAGCCTTGAGTAAGTTTTCCACCCGTGAATTGATCGACATCAGTTCAAAGGCTGGTGAGTTGTTTCTCAAAGAATCTTTGCCAATTGGTGACGACGGTCACATGCAATCCGCCAAGGATTACTTGGAGACTCTTTCATCTACCAGTGGTTTGCCTCATGTTATGGTGCAGCGCAACATGGACAAAATTCATTATGCGCTTACCCATTTAGAATTAATTCTTAATGGACTGACCAGGGGGATAGACTTTTCGATTCTCGATCAGGGATTTGGTGAGCAGGCAGGGGCACCGGTCTGTTTTTACCCAACAACTGAAGCGTTGGGCTTGGTTATGCCGAGTAATTCTCCCGCGGTCAACTCGCTATGGCTTCCATCCATTGCTTTAAAGATACCGGTTGTTATGAAGCCTGGCAGGGAAGAGCCTTGGACTCCTTATCGCCTTATGCAGGCATTTATAGCAGCGGGGTGCCCTAAGGAAGCATTTGGTTTTTATCCCACGGATCATGAAGGGGCAGGGGATATCCTGAAGTTATGTGGTCGTGCACTGATTTTCGGCGACAAAAGCACAACTGATTTATATGCGGGTGACCCAGGCGTGCAGGTTCACGGGCCGGGTTTCAGTAAGATTCTAATCGGTGATGATGAAATAGAGAACTGGGAAAAATATATAGATGTCATGGTCTCATCCATTTCAGACAATGGGGGAAGAAGTTGCGTCAACGCCTCTGCTGTTATTGTGCCGAAATACGCTAAGGAAATTGCGGATGCGCTAGGCAAAAGACTAGGACCCCTAAAACCACTTCCTGTGAACGACCCCAACGCTGTTCTTTCTGGCTTCGCCAATCCCAAAATGGGAGAGTGGATTGATCAAACTCTGGAAGCCGACTTTGCTGAAAAAGGGGCAACGGACGCCACCGCACCTTACAGAGACGGTTCCCGTCTTGTACAAGCAGAAGGGGGCACTTACCTGCGTCCCACAATTGCACATTGTGAATCGATGGATCATGTTCTATCCAATCGCGAATTTTTGTGTCCTTATGCAAGTGTAGTCGAAGTTCCACAAGCAGATATGTTACGTTCAATCGGACCTACCCTTGTGGTTACAGCTATTACGGGAGATGAAAGTTTTAAAAATCAGTTGTTGGCAGCATCTAATGTCGAGCGTCTTAATATTGGAGCTATTTCAACTATGAAAATTTCTTGGGATCAGCCACACGAAGGAAACATGTTTGAATTTTTGTACAAGCGTCGTTCTATTGGGATAGCTGCCTGAACTGAATACAAATAGTCTACCCTAATGAGCACCCTTTCACTGGAGGAGTTTTCGAATGATTCCTTTTTTGTTGGGGAAATGCCAGCCAAACAAAAAGTCCTATTCGGCGAGGGAATTATCTCAACGCTCGGACATCATGCGAATCTTTTGGGAAATCATGCACTGCTAGTTTCCGACACGGGAATAAAGGCGGCCGGTCATGTAGGTAAGGTAATAAGAATATTAGAAGATTCGGGCATAAAAGTTACCACCTTTGATGAGTCTATCGAAAATCCCACTGAATCCAGTGTGTCCAAGTGTGTAGCAGTCGCCAGAGAATCCAAGATTGATCTAATTATTGGTTTGGGTGGAGGGAGTTCGATGGATACGGCAAAAGGCTGTAATTTTCTACTCACCAATGGCGGAAAAATGGAAGACTTTTGGGGGGTGGGTAAAGCCTTGCATCCTTTGCTTCCTCTTATCGCGATTCCAACCACAGCTGGTACGGGCAGCGAGTGTCAGTCTTTTGCATTAATATCACAGGATGAAACTCATGTCAAAATGGCATGCGGTGATCCCAAAGCTTTGCCTTTGATTACGCTGCTTGATCCTGAACTGACACTATCACAACCTTCCTCCGTAACAGCATGTACAGGTATAGATGCTCTTGCACACGCACTAGAATCTGCTGTTACACTCAAAAGATGTGAACTTTCTGCACGCCATGCAAAAATAGCATTTCAGCTTTTAAATCAATCGCTGCCTTCGGTTTTTGATGATCCGAATAACACGAATGCCAGAGGCGTCGCATTGTTGGGAGCATCTCATGCCGGAGCCGCAATCGAGCAGAGTATGTTAGGTGCAGCTCATTCCATGGCCAACCCTCTGACTGCGAAATACGGAACTGTTCATGGAATAGCGGTCGGGCTTTCTTTACCATGGGTCATGAAGTTTAATTCGGAGGACTCTGAATGTCAGAAAATTTATTCTGACTTGGCCCGCACAGTCGGGCTTGCCGAAAGTAATTCTTCTGATTCGGAAGGTTCGGCAATTTTAATCAATCGTGTGGAAGAGCTTCTGGAGATAGCGAAACTAACAACTTCGAGAAATCATCTTGGTTTTGAAGAAACTGCAATTCCAGAACTTGCCAATGCTGCCGCCAAACAATGGACAGCCGGTTTCAATCCACGTAAAATTGAATCTGAAGATTTTGAATCTCTTTACCAACAACTTTTCCAATTTTACATCAAGGGGCTATCAATTGAGAAGAGTGTGGTGTAAGTTATGAAAGTTTTGTTTTATTCAATTTTAAGATACACCCGTAACTTTTTCCTTATACTCGTTTTTTCTTTTCAACTTCTTTTCGCCGATTGGCCTAGGCACCGAGGAGATGCTGCTCTTACAGGAAGAGCTGAAGCAAGTTTGGGAAACAAGCTTGATTTACTCTGGACTTATGAAACTGGTGAGTTTCTCAAGTCCTCCGTGGTGGTTGAAAAAGGTTTCGCATATGTGGGTTCAGACGATGGACATATCCATGCAATCGATCTTTCGACGGGTATGCCCAAATGGACCTTCAAAACAGAAATGGCTGTCGAAGCACCTCCTTTACTTCACAATGGTCATGTTATCGTTGGTTCAACAGATGGTTTCCTCTATTCGATTGATCAGGCAAAAGGAAAGTTAAACTGGAAATATGAAACCATGGGGGAAATCATGGGTGCAGCTAACCAAGCTATTCGTCCTAAAACCCAAGATGGTGTATTGGTGGTTGGAAGTTACGACAATTTTGTACATTGTGTCGAAACAACGACAGGTAAGCTTCTTTGGAAATTTGAGGCACAGAATTACATCAATGGAGTACCGACCATTTACAATCAGGAATTCGTCGTTTTTGGAGGGTGTGACGCCATGCTTTATGTGATCTCTTTGGAAGACGGCAAAAGTGTGCGTTCAATTGAAGTTGAAGCTCCAATTGCTGCCTCAGTAGCAATTGCCGACGGGGTTGGATATGTCGGAGACATGGATCGATCGGTTACTGCTTTTAATTTGGAATCGGGTGAAACCATATGGAACTATCAACAGAAAAGCTTTCCATACTTTTCTTCGCCCGCATTGTCGGAAAATCATCTTTTTATCGGCGGAAGGGATAAGGGAATGCATTGCATAGATCGCATTACGGGTAAGCAAGTATGGCGATTCTCCGCACGCGGAAGAATTGATAGCTCGCCGGTTATTACTAGTGATAAGGCTGTCTTCGGGTCGATGGATGGAAAAATTTATCTAGTTTCCAAAAAAGATGGTAAGGAGGTCATTTCTTATGAAATTGGAGAACCCATTTCATCCACCCCAGCCATCGTCGGCTCCAAAATAATCGTTGGATGCGAGGATGGAAATGTTTATGCCTTTGAAACCAAAGGAAAGAAATGAGTACTGATACAATCATCAAGCCGGACAAGGAAACCAAGGCTGAAACCAAGCCGGGAAATTACTTCGTTTCTAATTATCCTCCTTTTTCCTTTTGGAAAGAAGACGAAGTTCCATGCGTCGAATCTATGCTGGGCAGTCCCTTTCCTGGTACTGCACCTTTGGGTATCTACTATCATGTTCCGTTTTGCCGAAAGCGTTGTCACTTCTGCTATTTCCGTGTCTACACTGATAAAAACTCTCATGACGTTCGCAGATACATCGACGCTACCATTCGTGAATTGGAAGCGTATGCGAATTCCCCATACCTGAAGGNTAGAAAACCAAAGTTTATATATTTTGGAGGCGGCACACCGTCTTACTTGTCTGCCCAACAACTTACCGATTTAACGGATCGCATGAAGGCAATCATTCCTTGGGATGATGTAGAGGANGTTACCTTCGAGTGCGAACCCGGAACTTTATCTGAAAAGAAGCTCGAGGTAATCAAAAATTTCGGAGTCACCCGATTAAGNCTCGGGATTGAAAATTTCAACGATCACATATTGGAAACCAATGGTCGTGCCCACCGTTCAGAGGAAGTTTTCAGAGCATATGATTTTGCCAGAAATCTTGGATTTCAAAATATCAATATTGACTTGATCGCAGGTATGCTGGAAGAGACCGATGAAAATTGGNAGAAGTGTATTGAGCGGGTTCTTGAACTTTCTCCTGACTGTATCACCATCTACCAAATGGAAGTTCCATTTAATACTANCATTTTCAAATCCATGAAGGATCAGGGCAAGCTTGCCGCACCTGTTGCCGACTGGCCTACAAAGCGCAAGTGGGTCACGCAGGCTTATGAAGCTTTGGAAAANGCAGGCTATACCGTTACCAGCGCTTATACAGCNGTTAAGAATCCTGAAAATACGAAGTTCGTTTACCGTGACCGCCTTTGGGCAGGGGCTGATATGGTTGCTTTGGGAGTTGCATCCTTTGGGCACTTGGGAGGCATTCATTATCAAAATCAAACCCATTTTGACCAGTATTGTGAAACTCAGGAAAACAAAAATAGTGCCGTGCGCCGTGCTCTTCTTACGACNGAAGATGAAAGATTTCTGCGTGAATTTATTCTTCAGTGGAAACTTGGTCGGGTCGCTCCTGCATATTTTCNCGAAAAATTTGGCGTCGATATCAAAGAACGCTTCNCAGATATATTATTGGAATGGAAAGCATCGGGTGATCTTTACGAAGAAGATGGGGATCTATTACTTGTAAGGGATGCTCTTTTACGCATTGATTCAATGTTGCACCGATTCTTTCTACCCCATCATCAAGACGCAAAGTATGTCTGATTATTGACAATGAGTGCGGCAACTTTTCCTGACATTATTTACCCTCTGAGCTTTATGAGAAGTGCCCAGGGCTTGCCCAAATTGAATTATGAGCGGGTAGATGCCAGCGAAGTACCTGAGCCTTATCAAAGTCTTTTGGTGCATGAGGGCGATATGACTTCAAGGCTTGAGGCATACCATGAATCTGAGCAAAGAGTGAAAGCAATCCGTAGCTCAAAGAGTGGNAAAAGATATTTCCGAGAAGTTATCCTCCAGTCCATTGAATCTGGCAAAGTCACTGAATATGGTGCCATTGAAATCCAATTGGATACGCTGCCCGAGGAGTTCATCGAAAAAATTATCGAAGCAAAACAGCCATTGGGTGGAATTCTTAATGATTCCCGTATCCCGTACAGCAGCACGCCTCGAGGATTTATAAGAGTAGTTCCNGATGGCCCAATTGTGGAAGCATTTTCAGAGGTGGAGGCAGATCATCTTTATGGAAGAAGTAATCAGATTACGGGCTTCAATCAGGAAGTAATCGCACGTATTGTTGAGATCTTACCCCCATAATTAGCTTAAATCTCGCTTGAGAACCCCCTAAAAGTAAATTGAATAATAATTATCATGATCTCTTTTAAAAACAACTACGATGCTATTGTAATCGGAGGTGG
Organism: Opitutia bacterium; assembly: GCA_002692535.1. GTDB lineage: Bacteria > Verrucomicrobiota > Verrucomicrobiia > Opitutales > Seribacteraceae > Seribacter. Next base: position 601 of record NZKO01000091.1, on the reverse strand, counting down.
TCCCGCGGGCTCATCCACTGCTGCTCTTCTGGCAGAGAAGGGCCACGACGTTTTGATCGTGGAAAAGGAAAAATTTCCTCGCTATCATGTAGGTGAATCTTTGATGCCTTTCTGTTATTTCCCATTGGAGCGACTGGGCTTGGTCGATACTTTAATGGAGTCGGCAAATCCGAGAAAATATTGCGTGCAGTTTGTCAGGCAGGATGGCTTCCTGTCGCAACCTTTTTATTTTTTCCAACATTTTGACCACCCATCTTCCACCACTTGGCAGGTATGGAGGTCAGAATTTGATAAAATGATCATGGATAAAGCCCGAGATAATGGTGCCACCGTTATGGAGAAAGCCAAAGCCAAGAATCTTATAAATTCCGCAGATAACCGTGTGGAAGGCGTTAAAGTTATTTCTGATGATCTAGGCGAACTCGAGCTCCGGGCACCCATCGTTGTTGATGCCTCGGGAAGAGATTGTTTTTCGGCACACAAGCAAAATTGGATGGTTCGCGATCCTGAACTCAAAAAAGTTGCACTTTGGACATACTTCAAGGGAGCCAAGAGAGACCCGGGGTTGGATGAAGGAGCGACTACCGTGGCATACTTGCCT
>NZKO01000090.1 GCA_002692535.1 Opitutia bacterium | reverse complement strand
CTAAAATATCCTTACGAACGGGAAACTTTGCTTTTTGGCATAATCTTCGGACTCGTTCCTCCGTATCGTCTCCGGATAGGGTAGTTAAATCGATACAAGTAATTGCCTTGATCAACCAGGCTGCCTGATGAATTTTTTTGATCGAACGCCGGCCAGGCAGTGCCTTGCATCTTCTTTCAATAGCCGATGTGTTTGCCTGTACCGAGAGTGCCCAGTCGAGGTCTAGTTCCNTGCCTGGGTTTCGGGNAAATNCTTGGGATAAATGAGTCAAAATAATTTAAAGGGCTAAANTTGATTCTTGGAAGTTTTCGGAATACTGGCAAGGCTTGATCTTTTTGCATATGCAAGTCAGTCTTTTGANAAATGAGTGATCTTTTTGAAAAAGCGCGAACCGTTCGGGAAAATGCTCATGCNCCGTATTCAAAATTTAAGGTGGGAGCGGCTCTTCGNNCGGTAAGCGGAAAAGAATTTATTGGATGCAATGTNGAAAATTCGGCTTATCCACAGGGAACCTGTGCGGAAGCNGGNGCGATTGCNGCCATGATTGCCGCTGGTGAAAAAGAAATTTTAGAGATTTGTATNGTNGCGGACAGCNCGAGTCCGGTTTCTCCATGTGGTGGATGCAGACAAAAACTNGCTGAATTTTCTCAACCTTCCACTNNGGTTCACNTAGCNAATTTGNATGGGGTTCTGGAANGTCATNCCCTTGGAGACCTCCTNCCTCATTCCTTTTCTTCCGATCACTTACCGGGTGGATGAGCATTNCCATTATTTTGGGAAAGGTGCGGGATCAGATTCCNCTNCNAAAAGAAGAGATTAANGAATTTTCGGCGGGTCTCGCTGATGGATCCGTCAGTGATGCCCAGGCAGCCGCTTTTGCCATGGCAGTTTGTTTACATGGATTGAGCAAGCAGGAACGGATGGATCTGACGCTGGCCATGCGGGATACCGGGGAAGTCAGGAATTGGGACCTGCCTGGTCCGGTGATCGATAAACATTCGACCGGTGGAATTGGTGATAATGTTTCCCTGGTTCTCGCTCCAATGCTGGTGGCGTGCGGTGCTTTTGTTCCCATGGTCTCGGGCCGGGGACTTGGGCATACCGGAGGAACCCTCGATAAACTGGAATCGATCTCAGGTTATCGAACCCANGTTTCCGCAGAGGAATTCGAGCGAGTGGTCAGCGATGTGGGGTGCGCTATCGTAGGAGCGGGGGAAGGGATTGCTCCGGCGGATAAGCGACTCTATGCCATCCGTGATCTTACTGGCACAGTGGAAAGCGTGGATCTTATTACCTCCTCAATCCTTTCCAAAAAGTTGGCCGCTGGATTGGAAGCCCTCGTATTGGACGTGAAAGTGGGGAGTGGTGCCTTCATGCAGGATATGGACGGGGCTCGGGAACTTGCCCAGTCATTGGTGTCTGTGGCCAATGGTGCAGGTTGTCGAACTTCAGCCCTGCTTACGGATATGAACCAATCCCTCGCTTCCTCTGCGGGTAATGCCATCGAAGTAAAGTCCGCTCTAACTGTCCTCAAAAACGAACCGGGCGAAGAAAGATTGCTTGAGGTAACGCTCGCCCTAGGATCAAACCTGCTGGTTAACGCAGGGATATTTTCCGATGAGGATACAGCCAAAGAAAGTTTAGAAGAGTGTTTAAGTTCTGGAAAAGCAGCGGAAATTTTAGGACGCATGATTGCCGCTGTCGGTGGTCCCATTGATTTCGTTGAGAAACCTGATNAATACCTGCCTGTCGCGGAAAATATCTTGGATTTTCCTTCATCAAGTTCAGGCTATCTCAAATCAGTAAATGGTAGAATTTTGGGACAAGCCGTTATCGAATTGGGAGGGGGAAGAAAACAGGCAGAAGATAAACTCGATCTTTCTGTAGGTCTCGATCAATTCCTCCAAATTGGAAAATATGTAGAGCAGGGTGATCCTCTTCTACGGATTCATGCTTCCAGTGATCAGGACATGGATCGTACAAAAAATTTGCTTTCGGAAGCTTTTCGGATTTCAGAAAATACGGTAGAATCAAACCCATTGATTTTGGAAACAATAACTTAGGAATTATGAACGAAAACTTAACCATCATCGACCACCCATTGGTTCAACACAAGCTTACCCTGATGAGAAGAAAAGAAACGCCCACTTCATCTTTTCGTCAGTTGCTCTGGGAGATTTCCATGCTCCTGGCCTATGAAGTTACCCGTGATCTTCCTCTGCAGCAAGTCACGGTGGAAACTCCTGTATGCCGAACCGAAGCTCCTCTACTTTCGGGCAAGAAACTGGCCCTCGTTTCCATCATGCGTGCCGGCAATGGTCTGCTTGATGGNATCCTNGAATTNATNCCNGCTGCCCGGGTNGGNTTTGTCGGNTTNTATNGNGATGAGGANACGCTCGAACCGGTCGAGTATTATTGCAAGGTNCCNGATNANTTGGAGGNNCGGCTNGTNATNGCGGTCGATCCCATGCTTGCNACNGGTAATTCNTCNGTNGCNGCCATTACCCGNTTGAAGGANGCNGGAGCGNNGGATATNCGTNTNCTTNNTNTATTNGCNGCACCNGANGGNGTGNCNTGCATGCAGGANNTCTCANCCNGATGTNCANGTCTTNACCGCTTCNCTNGATGAGNGTCTCAATGAAAACGGATANATCGTACCCGGACTTAGGAGANGCNGGNGACCGCATGTTCGGTACCTGCTNAANGAATTTCAGAACTCTCCTTGAATGGAAANNTATGCTTGGTTANCAAATAATTNAACCAACAGAGGCNCCATNNACGGTTTCAAANCCTTCAAANTCNGGATGACCGAGGTAAAGATGCCCNCGGTTGCCGGCTCCAGNATGNGCTTTGCGNAAAGCTTCGGACTTAGTCCATGCAATGAAGTGATTCTCAGATTCCCAAAGCGTATGTGAAGCGTATAGAATGTGATCCTCGTGCTCGGGTCCTTTCAGGAGATTAAATTTAAGAAATCCGGGTTCGGATTCCAGGTATGTGTTGCGGGTCCTCCAGATTTCCTCAAATTCTGACTCCTGACCCTTGACGATACGAAAGCGGTTCATCGCAATATAAGACATATCTTGCAAGATGACGGAAGTGGAGATGAATGCAAGAAGGGAAGGTTTATCTTGATCAAGATTATGACATCAAAATTACTTTGCTGGATGATGAGCTCAGGTTAAAAAATGCCATGACAGCAAATAAAAGAGCTGAAGAATTGTATCGGGAGATTCGTGAGTTTGATGCTCAGTGGAACCTCTTTGCAAGGCAGGCAAATTCCAGATTTGTTGAACTCTCCGAGTATTTGCAACAAAATCTGAAGCGACCTGGTTGGCTGTTTTATACTTTTATCGGAAAAGGAGATGCAGATTTATGTGATCATGGGATACGACCGAAGAGGATATTTCCTGTCTGATTTCTGACCCTAGCGAACTGTTGGAATGTTGATTGAATATTTTTTGCTTACAGGGATCATCATAGGACTGATTGGCTTGGAGGTCACATTTCACTAAATACATTTCAATGTTTTTGGAATTTGCTGAGGACAGTTGTTTCCAAAAGAAGAATTTTCAATTGCCAAGAAAGAACGCCTGAGTCATTGGATGCATATGAATATGTGGAAGATTGGACTGGGACTCTATTGTGCTTTGGTACTCTATGTGTCGAGCATCTCCTCTGGAGAATTACCCAAGACGGGAGTAATTGTATCGGATAAGGTCATACATCTGGTTGAGTACGCAATTATGGGTATTCTTGGCTGGGGTGCCTTTGGCAAACGAGGGAGTGGGTTTCCGTGGGGATTGCTGGCATTTTGTACCTGTTTCGGAATCGCCGATGAGTGTTGGCAGGATTGGGTGGGTTCGGGTAGATCGCCAGATGTCTGGGATGCAGCTGCTGATGCAGCCGGTGCTTTTATCGGACTGATTCTTTCAATGGTATTCTGGAAACGTTAGGGGAGTGGGTTTTCAACAGGTTGCAGAGGAGTTTTGGCCCCTATTATTATCGTATCTGTCCAAGAAGACGCAATAACAGTGGCATCGTCCTCCGGACCGATCATGCGGATGCGCACATAGTGTGTCTCTTCAGGAACTCTGCCAGTCATAACTGTTTCTAGTTCAATTCCTTCAATTCTCCTGCGGTCAATTCCGGAAGAGAATTCGGGGTCGCTTGCAACCTCTATCTCATAGCGATGACCCATCGGGGCTTCGGGTGGTTCCTTAAGAGAAATTTTAATCGAAGAAACTTCTTTTGGAAGGCGCGTAACTGGCATATTTATTGGAGTTGGGCAGTAAACTTTAGGGTAATCGAAGGTATGAGTGGCAAAGGGGCTTTCCAAGTCGATGAAATTACCTCTTTGTGGAAAGCAGTTAATTTCAAAGGAAAACCTCCCGTAAGGCTTGGCATTGGGGATACGGAATATTGATTCATTTGGAGTAAAATTCCCAAATGGCTGCTCTAAAGTTTCGCCAGTCTTTACATTCATCATGTATGAAAATTTTCCAACATTAGTAGTGGTTGGGCTCCATTGGATGACAAGAGTTCCGTTACGGTCGATCGCAGTTATGTTAACAGGTTTGGGAAGAGGGTTTCCAGGGACTTCAAACTCGACGGTAATTTCTGCAGTTGTTTTAAATGCATTGTTGTCCTCTGCCGGTGCCGCACGAAATTTAGCCCAGTAAGTTCTGCCACCCTGAAGAATTACATCGCGAATCTCGTTTTCACGAGTGATAAATTCGCGAAAAGGCTTTCCACTCTGATCATCATCAAAAAGGTGTACGACGTAATCAATTGGACCGGGTTGTTCGAGCTCATTCCAGGAAAAGTGAACCTTTCCAAGTTCCGGGTTTACTATAAATCCTCCCACCTGCTCGTTGGGATAAGAAGCTGTCATCACCATAAGGATCGTGGACTCACCTCGCAAATAACGGGGGTCATCTGCTGGAGGAAGTGCGGTCACTCTAAAGTGGTGGAGGGTATCGGGTTGGAGATTCGAAAAAGTGCTCTGGAAAGAATCTGAAATTTGGCGGGTGGTGACTAAATTATCGAATTTTGGATTGGTGGATGCTTCAATAAGAAATTCAGGTTGTGTGGCAGAAGAAGGCAACGATTGCCAGTTTGAGGGATTGAACCAGTTAATCGTAATTTCAGATTGGGAAACTTTCATGACTTCCACCTGAGGTTTCTCAAAGGGAGCATTGAATGGTTCGTAACTGACGGGTTGTTTTGCAGACTTATCATCAGGAGACTCCACTGGGGGCAGTTCAGATTCCGGACTACAGGAAAAAAGGATAAAGCAGAAGGCAAGAGCTTGTAGGTTTTTCATGATCAAAACTTGAATGTGAGAATGAAGGATTATTGTGTCAATCGCAGGATTTTTAGGTATGTTAGGAAATAACTTGCATCATGATCGACTATGTGAAGAACAAAAGGATGCAAGAAAACTTCAACTCTCTATCTAAATTATCTGAAAAATTTAATCGGCGGAGTCTCTTTAAGAGCATAACTGCTGGAGTCGCCGCAAGTACCTTTTCTATTTCTAGCACAAATGGAGCAGGTCAAGGCACCCTTAAGAGGGGAGTAAAGAAAGGTAGGATAAAGCAATCGGTTGTTTCCTGGTGCTTTGCAAACCATTGGAGTGTCGAGGAGACCTGTCGGCAAGCCAATCGATTGGGATGTAAAAGTATTGAACTTATCAATTCTGAGGAATGGCCAACCTTAAAGAAATATGGATTGACCTGTGCAATCTCAGGAATTCCAGTTGAAGGGAGGCCTTTTATTAAGGGTTTCAACAATCCCGAATACCACCCAATGCTCATAGATGCCACTAAGAAGGCAATCGATGACTCAGCAGATTTCGGTTGCCCAAATGTGATAGCGTTTACCGGATACAAGGAAAATTTTAGTTCGGAAGATGGTGCCAATAACTGCATTGACGGATTTAAAAAAGTGGCTGGTTATGCCGAGAAAAAAGGAGTTACCATATGTTTGGAAATGTTGAACACTCGGGATTCCTCTGATCCCGACAAAGGCCATCCTGGCTACCAAGGTGATCACATTGATTATTGTTTGGATATAGTTAAAAAGGTCGGTTCATCACGAGTTAAACTTCTTTTTGATATTTATCATGTACAGATTATGGATGGTGATGTCATTAGGCGGATTGGGGAATGTGGAGATTTCATTGGCCATGTCCACACTGCCGGAAATCCTGGGAGAGGAGAATTGGACGATACTCAGGAAATAAATTACCCACCAATCATGCAGGCTCTTTTGGATTCCGGATACAAAGGATTTGTCGGACAGGAGTTCATTCCCACACGGGATCCCGTAGAGGGTCTTGCCGAAGCAGTCGAACTATGTGATGTCTAATTCTCTTACTGCTCATACCCAATAGCTAATTTTTGAGGTGGGTGAATTTGCAGACATAAAATTTATCGATCTCTTTTGTGGTATAGGAGGATTTCGACAATCTTTGGAATCCTTTGGCAACACTTGCGTGTTTTCCTCAGATTGGGATAAAGATGCCCAAGATATCTATCAGTTGAATTATGGAGAAAGACCCGTTGGTGACATTTCGCAAATAGAGGCGGAGGATATCCCGAAGCATCATGTTCTATGTGGTGGTTTCCCCTGCCAACCCTTCAGCATATCGGGGAAAAAGAATGGTTTCTCTGACGCTCGAGGCACCTTACTGCACGAAATCTTACGAATTGCCAAAATGCATCAACCAGAAGTTCTGTTTCTTGAAAACGTTAGAAATTATCTCAATCATGCGTGTGGAGAGACAATGCGTACAACGCTCATGCTGTTGAATGAAATTGGATATGATAGTCATTACAAGATTTTGAGCGCATCCAATTATGGCATTCCACAAAAAAGAGAGCGTTTGTATATTGTTTGTTTTCGAAAAGATTTGAAAGTGGAATCCTTTAACTTTCCTCTGTCGGAGAAAACAGAAGTAGCATTGGAGGATATTCTTTTGCCGAGGGAAGATTCCTTGATCAATGACCTTCTCATTGAAAGGTTTGATATTACTTGGAAGGAAAATTTAATTTCAAAAAGAGAAAACGCACCCATTCGAATTGGAACATTAGGGAAAGGTGGGCAGGGTGAGAGAATTTACAGCCCTAAGGGGCATGCCGTAACACTATCAGCTTATGGAGGTGGGGTGGGTGCGAAGACGGGAATGTACCTAATTAACGGAAAAGTTCGCAGGCTTCATCCAAGAGAATGCGCCCGCTTGATGGGCTTTCCAGAAACTTTCCAATTACACAAGCGAAGAAACGTATGCTACAAGCAGTTTGGGAATTCAGTGGCAATTCCAGTGGTCAAAAAAATTTTTAATGAGATTCAAAAAAGTCTTCATTCATCAGAAAAAAAAGCGGCTTGAAAAAAAGTGAATCGATGCAACTGGCAAAAAGATCAGCAAAAAATACGCTGGGTTGTCTGATCGGATGTGCCATTGGTGATCTGGGTGCAATTTTTTGCTTTCAGTCATATTACTCACCTGGTGGGATTCCGATGGAGTTATGGAATATGGTATGGGGTACCGCAATGTGTTGCGGAATTATCACAAGTATCATTTTGGAAACCCTTATTTTATGGAAACAGCTCGGACCCAAAGAGGCTTTTCGTACAGCGATTGGAATGAGTTTGATCTCCATGATTTTAATGGAAGTGGCGATGAATCTAGCAGATTATGGAATGATGGGCGAACCAGCCATCACACTTGCTGTGTTGCCAGTGACCTTGGGAGCGGGATTTTTTGCGGCTTGGCCATACAATTTTTGGAGATTGAAGAAGCATGGAAAATGTTGTCACTAAAGTGACTTTTCTACACTTGCCCTATCTTTAAATAATAGACTACTTTAAACATTCATGAAGCTTTTACACCGAGAAGACGTTCTGGAAGCGGGATATGATCTACCGAATACTGGATTATGTGCCAATATTGCAGATACTGAAATGCAGGAACTCCGGTTTGGGGGCGAATGGATATTGGCAGAGGACGAGACTCTGGTGGCCGATGGTCATGAGCAACGCTACCTTTACATGGTGGTCTCAGGGGAAGTGGCAATTACAAAAATCAATGATCAGGGTAAGGTTCAGCAAATTGCAACCCTTGGCGCAGGTGCTGCGTTTGGAGAGATGGCATTTTTGAGTGGAGGATTGGCTTCGGCAAATGTTCAATCGATTGGAGAGACGATCCTTTGGCGGATGGATCACGAACAGTTACTTGGATTTATCGGTGAACATGGGGTGGCTGGAGGCCAATTATGTTTGAATGTGGCAAGTATTCTCTCAGGTAGGCTAGTCGAAGGTAATAAGAAAGTCTTGGAGATGGGCAAGGAATTGCAGGCTTCTCTTCTTCAATTAAAATCTGCTAGTGGAACAGGTGCAGGAAAAGGCAATCAGGCTTTGCAGCAAATGCAGGGCAAGGTTGCCAATATGCAAAATGCCTTTAACGGGGGTGCGGTCAAAAAATCCAATAACATTTTTGCAATGGCATCAGCCGTGGTCGCAGTTTTAAGTACATTGGGCATGATTGGACTTTTTGTAAGTTATGATGACTCTTCCGTACAAGAAGCTGCTATTTTAGGCAAAAAGGTAAAAAAATTGGAAGCAAATGAGGAATTTTACCTTGGACTTAAGAAAAGATTGGAGTTCGACAACCAAGAGCTGGTTAATCAGAAAAAGGCAACGGTTAAAGAAAAGGATGAATTGCAGCAAAGTCTTTCCGATTCGATGGCTGATGCCCAATCCCTTCGGCAAAAAATTGAGGGATTGGAAGATCAGCTTTCGGAAGCCAAGGATGATTTGGTTCGTGCTAAGAAGGCCGAACCAGTTACAAGTCCAATCTCCGTTGCAGAGAAAGAGGAGAAAAAAGAGGATTTCAAGGAGACTCTAGTCAAATGGTCTCAGAGCAACACAACTTTGGTTTTTCCTCTTAATCTTCAGATTGCCAAAGAAGCCATCTCCCTCCAGAACCGAACCGGTCAGGTTCGAATTCCAATCAAAGTGGGACAAACGGTTAGAGCTATGAGATTTTACCAGAACTCAGATAAATATCTTGTGGTCGCACAGGAAAACAGTGATAACTTCCTCGCAACCGTTCCACTGGAAAACACTAATTTCATACAATTGGTTGAATCGATTTACAAAAAGCGTCAAGCATTCATGGGAAGAAACACTAATGGTTTGCCATCTTTTAGTGAGGTTTCCTCTGAAGCTCCATCTGCTTCCGCAAGTTCAATTTCTCCCGTTTCAAATGCAGCCAAAAGCGACGAATCAGGAACAGCTCCTGTAGTCAGGGGAACTGCTCAAAAACCTCAACTTTCTGAGAATGTGCTAGATACTGTGGAATCATCCAAACCACCTGCTGAAAAGGTAGACACGAGTGATCACGGATCAAATTGTGTGTGCAAGGACTGCAGGGTTAAAAAGATTGGTAAGGGTAGCTTGTTTCCTGATTTGTGATTTGTTGGACAGAATTTTCAAACAATTATAAGGATTGCTGAATTAATTGGAAAAAAGAGCGAAGATCCCCGCTCCAATGACTGCTGAAAGTAAAGAGAGGATAAGATAGGCATTACGATTGTTCCAACGAGTAAGTTTTTCCCATCCGGAATACCAATATACCGATACCTCCTCGCCATGACGAAACCTTTGCAAATCTTCAAGGAAATTTTGAACATTTGGGTAGCGTCTTTCCTTTTTCCTTTGAAGAGCCTTCATGCAGATTGCCTGAAGCTCGAGAGGAATTTTTCGATTCGGACCGACCTCACGGGGGAGAGGATATGGTCTTTCTAAAATTTTTTGTTTGATTTCAATGATGTCCCCTCCTTCGAGAAAGGCTCTAAGTGTCAGTATTTCGAATAGAATAAGACCGAGTGCAAAAACATCACTTCTTTCATCTAAATTTGGATCTCCAGTTGCAATTTCGGGAGACATGTAGAGAGGAGTTCCGTAAGCCCTGCCGGTTGGAGTGAGCTTAAAATCCTGTGGAATGGGATCCTTGGAAATCCTGCTGGAAACTAGATTCTGACTTCCTTTTATTTTGGCAAGTCCCCAATCCAAAACATAAACTTCACCAAATTTTCCAACGATAATGTTAGCTGGTTTCAAATCTCTATGAATAACACCCATCTCATGGGCGTATGCAATTGTTTGGCATACCTGAATCAATATGTCCAGTAACCGGGGAAGCGGAAATTTATCTACCACTTCGGGAATTTCATGGTTTAGGTCATGGAGGATTTGTCGCAAATCCTGACCGTCAACTTTTTTCATGGTGAAAAAGAGTTGGCCTTCCCGATCACGTCCGAGTTCATGAACGGGCAGTGTTCCCGGATGCTGAATATTTGCGGTTACCCTTGCCTCACGTAGAAACCTCTTCGTTTCAATATCAGAATCCCGAAGGTCGGCATGTAGAGTTTTGTAGGCAACTTTTCGTCCGAGGTTCTTATCAAAAGTCTCAAAAAGTTTGGCCGTTCCTCCTTCAGCAAGGGGTCTCAATTCGTCGTACTTTAATGAACCGCTTTTCCAAGCAGTCGGCAAAATGTCGTCAGTTTCCTGCGGATGCAGGTTCTTCGACTCTTCTTCCACCCTAATCATGATGTAAGGTTAAGATAGCCCTAATTTGATCACTCCGCAAGGGATGATTTACCTGGCATCTGCAATCCGATGTGAGCAACGTTTCTTTCCTCTGCAAGCTTTAGTTGCTTGTGCCTTTCTTCCAAACTCTTTCTTTTAGCTTCATTGAGAGAGTCGAAACAACGGGGGCATGAAATGCCATACTCGTATTTCTCAGATTCTATATCCTCCATGGATAGAGGCCACCTGCAACCATAACAGAGCTTGGTTTCTCCGTCTTTTAATCCGTGAGTGACTGTTACCCTGTTATCGAAAATAAAACATTCTCCATCCCAGTCACTTTCTTCAGGAGGGATTGATTCCAGATAATTCAGGATGCCTCCCTTAAGATGATAAACTTCATCAAATCCATTTTGTAAAAGGTGAGACGAGGCTTTCTCGCAACGAATACCGCCTGTGCAAAACATGGCGATCTTTTGTTTTTTGTTTTTGCCAAGTTCATTTTTTACATATTTAGGCCATTGTCCGAAATTATCGGTGTGAGGATTTTCTGCTCCTTTGAATGTGCCAACTTTTACTTCATATTCATTGCGGGTATCGATTACTCGGACATTCGGGTCTCGGATGAGTTGATTCCAATCTTCAGGTTCCACATATTTACCGACTACTTTGTTGGGGTTAATGGTAGGGTCCCCAAGCGTGACTATTTCAGGGCGGGTGATAATACGCAGTCGATAAAAAGTTGATCGTGGGCTTTCAGCCAAACGTGGAGAAAGATCAGTAAAGTTTGAATCCTCGCGGATTAGATTCACAAAGCTCTCAATTCCATCCTTAGTGCCAGAAACCGTTGCATTGATTCCCTCGGGTGCCAAAATTATAGTTCCGAGAATTTCATTTCTTTCTCCCCACTTCAAAAGTTTCCTTTTCCATTCGATGTACTCGGGCAAGGGAGTGAATTTGTAAAAGGTGGCAATTGTTTTGGAAGTTTCTTGGTTCACCAAAGTGTTAATTTTAACTTTATGAATGTAGAACAATATTGCTCAATCAGCCACTTGAATGATGGCTTTAATGGCACCACTCGATGGATGGGTAACCTCTGCAAATCTTTTGTCGACCTCAATGAAATCAACATGATGAGTGATCCATGGGTCTGTGTTTATGGTTCCTTGTTCTATTAATTCGATGATTCGTGGAAAATCCTTTGGCAGAGCGTTTCTGGAAGCAAGAATGGTAATCTCAGGTCGATGAAGGGTTGGGTGAGTAAAGGAAATTGTTTCCGTAGTGATTCCGACATAGACCAACCTTCCCGTGTGAGCGACATAATTTAGAGCTCCGGACATGGAGTGAGGATTGCCGGTGGCATCAGTAACCAAATCAAAAAGTTTTCCGCCAGTGGTCTCGAGCATTTTTTGTTTCTCTGATCCATCTCCCTTGAACTGAATCAGGGAGTCGATGCCATAATGTTTTCGGCAAAAATCCAGCCTTTCCGCTGACATGTCCATGACCGTAATTTTCGCGTTGCTTAAACGGTTAAATTCTAGGGTAGCCAGTCCGATTGGGCCTGCACCTATGACCAGAAGGTTCTCTTCCTTTTGTGGATTTCCACGATCGGAAGCATGACACCCAATGGCAAGTGTCTCGACAAGAGCAAGCTGTTCAGCTGAAAGTTTTTGTGAGGGATGTAGCTTATCTGCGCGGATCAGGGATTGTTCGCATAGACCACCATCCATCATCACTCCAAATACCTTTAAGTTTTGGCAACAATTTCCCTGTCCTTTATCGCAAGCATAGCATTCTCCACAATTGAGGTAGGGCTCTACAGAGCACAAATCACCAGGCTTTACATTCTCAACCCCATCTCCAATTTCAAGCACTTCCACGCCCAATTCATGTCCTGGGATTCTCGGGTAATCGAAAAAAGGAAATTTACCCAGATAACAACTGATATCGGTTCCACATATACCCATCCTTAACGTTCGCATGAGAACTTCTCCCCGAGCAGGTTTCGGTGGATGCTTCACTTCGATGGAAAGGAATTTTTTGGGCTCAGTGAGTTGCCAGGCTTTCATCAGTTCAAGTAAAAGACTTTTATGCTCCAGTAACCGACTGAAGCCAAAAATGTGCCATTAGTGAAGCTCCGTGGGCACTTGGATGAACCCCGTCGCCAGCCCAATGCTTAGCCTCGGCATATTTTACCGCCTCATCAAACATGGATTGAAAAGGCACAAAAACGGCATTATTTTCAGTTGCAATTTTCTTTGAGGCAGAACGGTATCCGTCGAATTCGGGAAACCATTTCTCATTAACTGCTCCGCATTTCAGAACAAAAGGTTCGCAAATCACTAACTTTACTTTTGGAAGATGTTTTTTTGTCTTTTGGATGAGCTTGCGATAATCATCCTCATAAGTTTTTACAGTACCATCGTATCTACCATTTAGGCCGTGCCAAATATCATTCACTCCAATGAGAATACTAAGAATATCAGGTTTGAGATTGATGCAGTCCTTCTGCCACCGGGCATCGAGTTGATGAACCTTATTACCCGAAATTCCCCGATTATGGATGGTGAAACCATCCTCGGGTTTCGAAATCAATAGTTGGGATGCAGCCATCCAAGCATATCCTTGACCGAAAGCTTCTTGTTTGTTCGCTATTTCATTTTTTTTGTCACGTCCAGCATCAGTAATGGAATCTCCCTGAAAAAGAATAGTGTTCCCCTTTGAAAGCAGATTTGTTTTCTTAGAATGCCCATGATGAGCCGCCTGGGCAAATGGAGCCGCTGCGGTTAGTGTGCCTGCGATGGCACTACCCCCAAGAATTGATCTACGGGTCAGTATTTTTGAAACGTTCATGTTTTATTTGCACAGAAATTATCTGTTCTCGGCAATTCTGAAATGAGTAAAGTAGTTTTTCGATGCTTGTAAGGAAAATTGTACTTCCTATTCTTAAAATATGAAACCGATGGAAAAAATTTCTGAACTTGGCATGGAATTACCAAGTCCTCCCAAAGTTGCAGGTTTATACAAACCAGTTATCATTGATCGAGGTATTCTCTACTTTTCGGGGCATTTGCCAATTCTCTTTGATGGTTCCCTGATAACCGGAAAAGTTGGACGTGATTTGAGTGTTGATGCTGGAAAGCAAGCCGCACGACAAGTAGGGCTTAATATCTTATCCTCCGTAAAGCAGGCATTGGGTTCCCTAGACCGAGTTGCCTCTGTTTTCAAGTTATTGGGTATGGTCAACGCAACCGAGGAATTTACTCAGCATCCACAGATAATCAATGGATGCAGCGAATTATTTAAGGAAATCTGGGGAGATGACATGGGCGTGGGAGTCCGTAGTGCCTATGGAGTTTCAGGATTACCTGCTGGAGTGCCCGTTGAAATCGAAGGGGCTTTTAAATTAACGGATTGATCAAACCTTTTCTGGAACCACGTAAGGTGGTCGGTATGCCCGGGTAAGGAGATTATTTGCTTCCTCATCTCCTATGATTGATTCGGTTTTCGAATCAAACTCAAGATTGCGTCCAACGATATAATCTGTTTCCTCAAGTTTCAATCCATTTTCCTTGAGGTGTTCCTGCATGCGCTCAAAATATTCGAAAGCTTTCCTGTTTTCTCCAAAAGCCTTGTTTTTTCGATTAAAAGACGATTTTTCCCCGAGTCGGTAAGACACATTGGCCAAGTGGCACAGACCGCTGGATACGTGCCCCTCATATACGTGGGCATCCAAATGATCCTCTTTACGATTACGGACTGCCTGAATGAAATTTTCAAATATATCGACACTTCCACGGTCTGCCAAAGGATCCTTAATTCCTTTGATTCCATGACTGCTGGTGCTTCTCTGTTTTGCATTCTTATCGAAATATACATGATTGGAAACGCCCATATTTGATTTTCCCGACAGTCCACGAACATCAAATACCAAGAGGGATTCACCATAGTCAAAAATTGCCAATTGCGTGTTGGCGGTTTCTGCCTGATCCTTGTAACCAAATCGTCCACCCACACAGAATACATTCTTGGGCCAAACCGCACCTGGAATCATCCAACGGGCAATATCCATTTGATGAACTCCCTGATTGCCGATATCCCCATTGCCGTAATTCCAGAACCAGTGCCAGTTGTAGTGAACCAGATTTTCATGGAAATTTTCTTTTGGGGCTGGACCTGTCCATACGTCGAAGTCTAGTTCACTAGGAGGGTTTTTGGTATCTTTGAAACCAATGGATCCACGACGTTTGTGACAGGTACCCAGTGCAACTTCCAGTTTTCCTTTGTTTCCGGATGCAATTTCCTTGGCTAGGTCCGACCATTTGCGAAGAGACCTGTTCTGCGTACCGTGTTGGACGATGCGATTGTATTTTTTCGCCGCTTCCACAAGTTTTCTGCCTTCAAACAGATTATGACTAAGTGGTTTTTCAACATAGACGTCCTTTCCTGCCTGACATGCCCAAATTGACATTAGACTGTGCCAGTGATTGGGTGTGGCAATCGAGATCACATCGACATCTTTGTTATCAAGTGCTTTTCGAACGTCCTGAATGCATTCTGGGGTATTCTTGAATTTACTTTTGACAAATTTCTTTCGTCCTTCAAAAAGACGGGAATCCGGATCGACAAGGTGGGAAATGGTCACATTTTTCTGCCTGCCGTGACCACCAATATGAGATGCTCCCCGACCCTTAATTCCGCAAACGGCAACGTTAATCCGATCGTTTGCACCAATGATTTTACCAGACGACTTAGTTCCACTAATTGCGAATGTGGCAAAAACTGTTGATTGAGAGATGAATTTTCTGCGTGTTTCGATCATGATTGAATGGGCTGTTTGAAATTAAAGATGAAATTGGAATCCTGATTAAAATCAAAATCTAGGAGTTTCCCTATGTAAAGAGAAATACCCTCAGGAAATTTTATTTTCCGATAGAGTTGTGGTTGCATTATTGAACATTCAGTGCCCGCTTGCCTTTCCTGCTCCTTTTGGAATGCGAATATTTTCCACCATTTCCTGAACCTCGGATGGGGGAGGGGAAGTTTGGGTACTTACAAGATAAGCAATGATGAAATTGATGAACATTCCCACAAAGCCGATCCCTTCGGGCGATATTCCAAGCCAATATTCCTTGGAATCGGTAAGGAACTGGAAGTAAATGATGTAGGACATGGTGAAACCAATTCCGCAAATCATACCTGCGATTGCTCCTTCCTTGTTTATCTTCTTTGAGAAAATACCCATGATCAATGTCGGAAAGAAAGAGGAGGCTGCCAGTCCAAAGGCAAAAGCAACGGTTTTGGCAACGAAGCTGGATGGTGGGTTAATTCCAAAATAAGCAGCAGCAGCCAAGGCTCCAAAAGAGGCAATTCGGGCATAACGGATTTCCTGCTGATCGGAAATATCGGGATTGATGATTTTTTTCATCAAGTCATGGGAAATGGCTGTTGAGAGAACCAGCAATAGCCCGGCCGCGGTGGAAAGGGCTGCGGCAACGCAACCAGCCATGACAAGAGCGATAACCCATTGCGGAAGTCCTGCCATTTCAGGGTTGGCAAGTACGATGATGTCCTTGTCATAGTAAACCTCATTTTCGGATTTCGAAATTTCGTTGTTCACGACGCGGGGAGAATCAACTTTTCTGGAAGAGTCATCATAAGATGGTTTACCAGTGAAAACATCACCCGAACGATACTGCATGATGCCATCACCATTTTTGTCTACCCAAGCGATCATACCCTGATTTTCCCAGTTTTTGAACCATTCGGGAGCTTCCTGATATTTTTTTTCATTGATTTCTTCGATAAAATTGGTGCGGGCAAACATTCCCAGCGCAGGTGCCGTCAGATAGATAATTGCAATAAAGCTGAGAGTCCAATAGGCGGATTTTCGAACCGCTTTAACGTTTTTTACGGTGAAAAAGCGGACGATTACATGGGGCAAGCCGGCGGTTCCCACCATCAGGGCTGCGGTAATACAAAATAGATCCAAGGTATTGCTCGTATTTTCCGTGTATTTTGAAAATCCTAGATCGGTGGAAATTTGATTGATCTTTTCAATCAGAGGAACGCTATTTTCAGCACCATCCCTTATGTAATTACCGATCAGACCCAACTGAGGAATGGCATTCCCAGTTATAATCAACGAGATGAAAAAGACAGGAATGGTGTAGGCAAAGACCATTACACAGTATTGGGCAACCTGAGTGTAAGTGATCCCCTTCATGCCTCCAAGACCGGCATAGAAGAAAACAATTCCGGCACCAATTATGACTCCCATCCAAATCTCAATATCGAACAAGCGTGAGAAAACGATTCCCACTCCCCTCATTTGTCCCATGATGTAGGTCATACAAATGAAAATGGCACAAATCACTGCTACAAGTCGTGCGGCATTGGAGTAATAGCGGTCTCCGATAAAATCAGGAATTGTCGCCTTCCCGAATTTTCGGAGATAGGGAACCATCAAGGTTGTAAGCAAAACAAATCCGCCGGTCCAACCCATCAGAAACTTGGACGCGCCATATCCTGCTGCCGCAATCCCTCCGGCCATCGAAATAAATGTGGCGGCAGACATCCAGTCGGCAGCGGTTGCCATGCCATTTGCGAAAGGTGAAACACTGCCGCTTGCGGTGTAATATTCTTTGGTGGAAGCTGCCCTAGACCATATCGCGATGGTTATGTAAACGCCGAAGGTTATTCCGATAAAAATGAAATTCCAGGTAGTCTGGTCCATCATTCCTCCTCCTCCTCCACATATTCATGCTCCTTATCAAGCTTATTCATTAGGAATGAGTATAGAATCAGCAAAATCACAAAACAAATGATGGACCCTTGCTGGGCCATCCAAAAGCCAAGGGGGGCCCCACCAATTGAGAACTGATCAAGTTGCTCCTTGAAAAGAATTCCGCACCCAAAAGACACGATAAACCAGACTGAGAGGAGTTTGGCGACAAGATTTAAACTTTTTTTCCAGTAACTGGATGCTCTTGAATCAGATTCATTAGTCATAGGCTGAAAGTACAGCATTTGCCTCTGATTTAAGTAGTACAAGAAAATAATTTAAATTGGAATGTTATGAACTTATTCAAATCTAATGGTTATACGCTACAAATGGTTTGCAAAATAAATCCAACAAGAACATATTTTAACTTAAGAATTTCATGATCAATCCGATTATGTAGATTCAAATTGTTTCAATTAATGCTTAGTCACGCCAGTTGCCTCCCCTCAAAGAGGGATTGACCTTATGTTCTCAAAAAAGAGCATTTTTTCTTTATTTGCAGTTTTTATAACTTGCTTTCATTCGTTTGGACAAACGCAGTATCCAACATCAAATTACACCGTAGATGAGAGGTATCCGTCTAACGAAACAAGCCTTAATATCACGCTTGCATCATTATCCTTAGGAAATGACCTAAATATAACTGCTCATACTATTGTTTCCCAGCCGCAGTACGGTACTCTAAATACCTCAAGCGGTACGTCTTACACTTACACCCCAAACAACTACAATGAATTGAGCGACGAATTCGTCTGGGAAGCTTTGGAGGACAATGGAACAGCGTTTAATCCTATCCAATACAAGGTTGTAATCGATATCACTCCGGTTAACAATCCCCCCATTTTTTCAAGTACTGTTGGGAATTCCTACAATGTTGATGAAAACCAGAACCAGATTGTTACAATTACTGTAATCGATTATGATTCGGATGCTTCAGCTGGTAATCTTTCTCTTGAAGTTATGGAGAACTCAAACCCCGCATACTCCTCAGACGATAATTTGTTCGATGTCTCTTATGCATCGAAATCAGGTAGTGCAAGTTACATTTTTAATCTTATTTTCAAAAGCGGAATTTTACCTAATTTCGAATCATCACCATTAGGTAAAACCAGCTTCACTTTTGATCTTAACACTACAGATGATGGGGGCTCTTCAGTAACTTTCAGCCCCATTACTGTAANTTTGCAGNATGTTNACGAGGCTCCTGTTATTTTGTCATCCACTACATTTAGTCGGACAATTGCCGAAGGTGAAAATACCGAAACCAAGGAAGACTTTACTCCAATACAGATAAATGCCGGAGATCCCGAAGGAAGTAACATCTATTGGACTTACACGCTAAGTAACGCCAACATTGGAGGAAGTGTAAAGCTAAACGGTTCTACCCTTACAGAGGGACAAATGACCACCAGTTCCTTTACTTCCAATACCAACATAGACTTTGATTATATTCCTGATGTGGATGACTATGGATCGCAGACAATCTCATTTACGGCTTATGATGCAGATACCGGAGGTCTTTCATCTGTNGATANCATTGATATTACCTTTACAATAGATCGGGTGGATGATGATCCTATCTCCCTAAACGAAAATTCAGCCATTTCAGTTACTTGGGATGAAAACAAAGTCGGTGTATTACATGATTTTGACCCCACCGATCCTGATTCCAGTGCAAATGCGAATGTGCTTGTTGATAACAATGGATCAACAAACCCTGAAGGAGCCAAGATCTATTACGAAATTTCCGGTGAAGATGAAGAGTTTTTTACCATATCGAGTGTTGGCGAACTCTCTTTTTTGTCTCCTCCTGATTACGAAAATCCACAAGACCAAACGGGGGGCAACCTGAATCAATTGGAAGGTAACAACATTTACACCATNACAGTTACTGTAAGAGACCGTGCTGATTCCTCTTCAAATCTTGCATACACGGATTCCCAAGATGTTACCATCACGGTGAATAACGTGAACGAGTTACCTACGATTGCTCAGACCAGTTACGCCATCACTGTTACTGAGGATAATGTGTGGTCTTGGGATGAAAATACAATGTTTTCTCTCATAGCCAGTGATGTGGATTCTGGTCATCAGGCAAATCTTAATTGGGGAATAAAGTTTGCAAACGACGGAGATTTTGGAACCGCTGTGATTTCGGGAACCGGTACCAGTCCTGATTCATTGGTTTACACCCCAAATTTTGACTATGATGGATCTTCCGGAAACGATATTTTCATTGTTCAGGTTACGGATGATGCGAATGACTCACTTGAGTTGGATTTTAATGTCACGTTTATCCCAGTAAGTGATCCGCCACGTTTGGAGGTCATTGACCCCCCACCCAATGAAACAATTACCATTTCCAGAGAAACTTACACCATACCNCTTGATGAAAATAATCCGTCCGTGGTGAGAATAGATTACAATGAAGTGGATGGTGATTCTATNACNGACATCTATTTTGAGGGAGGTCAACAAATCCTCGATAATGAGGATTTCAACATGACTGTATACCTTGCTCAGCAATATGCTGAGATTTCCTTCAAACCAGACCGCATTCCAGATTTTGAAGCACCAGCAGATGACAATGGAGATGGAAATTATTCCGTTCAGTTGGCTGCCACTGAATCAACGGGTAAGACACTCAGTATTCGCTTAGATTTTATAATTCAGAATGTGGACGATGCTCCGGAGTTCTCTCCGGTCACTAACTTTTCTCCTGCTGCTGATGAAAATCAGGATTTCGTGGCCACTTTGTCAGCCACGGATCCAGAGGGGGCATCCCAGTTTTACTGGAAAATTGATCCACTTTATGACTACATATGGTTCGAATTCGTTGACGATGAAAACACAGCTGTAGCTTCCAACGATCTAAAATTTGTCACACCTCCGAATTTTGAAAATCCTTTGGATGATCCTGAGTCTGGAGATAAAAATAACACTTACACGGTACAAGTTCGGATTTCTGACCAGGCAGTGGGAGGGATTTCATCTAGTGCTATCTTTACCGTAAGGGTGAACGATGTTAATGACGCACCGGTCATTACGCCAATCCCGCTCAATATTGATGAGCCTTTAAAACAAAATTCCTCAATGGAACTTAGCCAGTATGTGTTTGATGAGGACAATCAAAGTGGAGCCGGTCCCGATACAATCAGCTGGCTTGAAGTCGATGGGGATACTGATTCTTTTGCATTGGATTTGAATGGAAGTCTCAAGTTCAACCTGCCATCTGATTATGAAACCAAAACGAGCTATCAAATTCTGGTGAGAGCAAGTGATGGTCGTGGAGGATTTGATGACGCAAATTTCACTATTGACGTTAATGAACAATCTGAGGCTCCTGAATTTTTTGCAGGACCCACTTCCAATGTTAAAGTTAGTTTTTTGAGTTATTCTCTTGATGAGGACACAAGCATCAGTGGTGATATATCTGATCACACTAGGGATCCTGACACCAATAGCTCCCTTGGCTTGACTTTTTCCACAACCTACGACGATTCCAATGGAACTTTTGATCTTCAGGGNCCAAGTGGAGTGTATACCTTCACACCAAATGGGAACTATGAGGGCACCACTTACATCTANGTAACTGCAACTGACGGGGCAAATCCAAGTACCATTCCGCTAATTTTTGTTGTATCTGATATCTCTGACCCTCCTGTCGTACGAGAGGGTAATAATACCGCTGTCCTATCTTCTCAAGTCTCAAGGGTAATTTTGGAAAACAATTCCACNTGGAGTATGGAATTAAACGCATCTGATCCATATGATATTCCACCTTCATCAGTTTTCTTGTGGAGTTTGAGTGGACCTGATGCTCCAAAATTTAAGGTTAGCCCCACATCAGGTTCTCTCACGTCTCTTACACTNAGAGCCACTCCTGATTTTGAGTCTGCTGAGGATAACGATACCGATGGCATATACGATCTGAACGTGACCGTTACCGATGTGGATAATACATCTCAGACATTTAATCTTTTGCTTACGGTGTTAGATGATGACGAGCCTGCTTATTTTATATATTCGGATGACAATGCTTCACCGGTAATTCAGAAGGACGCAGGTTCCTTTACTGAACATACTATTTCGACTTCCTTAAGTAATGTAACGGTCTTCGATGTTTCTGCCCAAGACCATGAAGGAAGTGCAATCATATACGGTTTCACNGATCACAATCCAAGTGATAACTCAGGTGCTTTGGGACCAACAAACAGTCACTACAACGACAACAATACCACCCTGTTTGAGATAAATCCAAGCACTGGGCGGATAAAATTCAAGAATCCAGTGCTTATAGACTACGAAGCCGGATTGGGTACGGTATCGACAAGTAAGAATACATATGTTCTTGAGGTTAATGCGACCGATGATACCGCAAACCCCGATCAAGCTCGTCATCTTCTCTACCTAACAATTGAAAATGTGGTTGAGGAACCGGATTTTAGGGATGATTCCAATCTTTCTATCTCCTCTTGGAGCAGGACTGTGAATGAAAACCATACAAGCGATGCTAATTTAACATTATATTATTTTTCTGAAGATGATAACCTGGCCATAGCATACGAAATAGTAGGTGGTGCTGATTTTGGAAAGTTCACAATTAATTCCTCCACCGGTCTGCTCGAGTTTTTGGAAAGTCAAAATTTTGAAGATCCATCTGATTCTAACGGAGATGGTATCTATGAATTGGAGGTAGGGATCATAGATACAAATTCAACTCTTGATCTGTATGTTTCACTCCGAGATCAAAATGACGCTCCTGAAGTAACAAACACTGGACTTACCCAAATTGTTGTTCCTGAAAATACTGGTTTTGTGGTTGATATTGATGTTTTGGATCAGGATTCGGGTAAAGAATATCCGGATCTGATATTTATAAATGGATCCACGGATGTTGATTTCATCTCTCATACCGGCGTTGTGAGTTCAGTGGCAGATTTTTACAACGGCTCTTCAAATTCAACAATTGAAAGTTTTGTCGCTCCTTCCTTTGTTGTTGCTGCAGATTTCAACGAAGATGGATATGAAGATGTTGTTGTTCTCAACCAAAACTTGGATACGATTCAATTTTCTGAATTTGATGAGGGTAGTGGAACATTTGCATCACCTGNATCTTTAACTTTCACAGAAAAAGGGCCGAAGTATTGTGTCGTTACAGATTTAAATGAAGACGGTAAAAAGGATTTGNTTGTTTCATTTGTTGATGAACAATACGACAGTATCGGTTGGTTTGAAAATCGAACCACAAATTTGGGAGATCCCATATCTTTTAGCAGTTTTCTGTCTTTGCAAATCACAAGTAGTACTGATTCAACTTCTTCAATTGATTTTGATCATTTTGCGATTGGAGACGTGGATGGTGACTCTTACGAAGATATTGTCATTGCCAGAAAATTAAACAACGCAGTAGACGTTTACTTGAACGATGGTTCTCCTTCTTTTGGTTTTAATCATTCATTCGATAATTTCACCAAACCAAACTACATCGACCTAGCTGACTTTGATTCCTCTGGTACTTCAGATATTCTCGTCTCTGCCCAGGGTGAATTGAGTTTGGGCTACAGTAGTGGATTAGGCACCGNTGGAAATGTGTCAGTCGCTTTTCAGACCGTAGATAGTTACCCTGGAGCAGAAGGTCGATTTGCCAAGGTTTTCGATCTTACAAGAGATGGCAAAGCAGACATTGTTTACGCAACTGGACAAAGTCTTGTACCCGCTGTAATCATTCAGAATGCGTCTGGTTTTGATGCTTCCATTCCATTAACGCAAAATTCTTACGCTGCTTACTCATTAGGATATCCCAGTGACGCGCGATTAATTCCTGCTACAGATGGCACTCGTGAGACTCTTGTTGTATCAGATGAAAGCAGCCAGTATTTCAGCCTTTATGAAGCTGAATCAACAAATGACGGAAACTTTAAAGAACCGGTTTTCATAGATGCAGGTTCCAGTGCAATTACAAAGTTTGTTGTCTTGAGCGATCTTAATGCAAGCAAAGACGTCTTTGAATATAGCTTTAACGGAGGTGAAGATGACTCATCATTCAATAGCGCAAGATTCAAAAATGATGGTAAATTATATTTCAATTCACCTTTTCCTGATTTTGAGAATCCTACCGACAACGGTGCGGCCAATCGATATGATGTAATAGTAAAAGTTGAGGATCAAGATGGCGGTTCGACCGAAAAAACAATTTCTGTAACTATTTCCGATGTTAACGATAAGCCTGAAATAACCTCTTTGGATGGCAATTGGACATCCTCGTTCGACCACAACGAATCAAACGCAAGCCTCTATCTATTTACCATAACTGCAACCAATCAGGAGTCTCCCACCGAATCCGTTTCCTTTGGAAAATCGGGTGGGGCAGATCAACAGTTTTTTGATGTGGATACAGCTACCGGTGAAGTCAGTTTTTTTGCCCAACCGGATTATGAAACCCCCTTGGATTCGAATGGCAATAATTCCTACAACATAATTGTTCGGGCAACTGATGCGGGAGGTGCCTTTGACGAGCAGAACGTTACGGTATATGTTTTGGATACGTACGAACCACCGGTTTTCGGAAAACCAATCATTTCCAACCAGGGACTAACAACCTTGGAACTGGATGAAAACATTGGATTTGTTGTGGACTTGGATGTCTCCGATCCTAATGCAACGGCTGAAAACCCGGATATCGTTTTCGTATCCTCTTTGACCAATGAAATCAGGTCCCTGGACCATACCGAAAACAACAGTTCGGTAGCAGTCATGTATCCTGCATCTGGCACTTCGCTGATTGAGCCTTTTACCGAACCCATTCAGGTGGTTGCAGGAGACTTTGATAAGGATGGATTTGACGATCTGATCGTATTGGACAAGGACTCCTTGAATCCTTCCGAAAAAGAAATTCATTATTTGGAATGGGATAATAATGCCCAATCTTTTGCTACCTCAACTGTGGAACTTGTTCTTGGTGCCGAGACCAATCCTTCCCACTTATTTGTCAAGGATTTGGATCAGGACGGAGATCTTGATTTGATGGTTTCATTCAATGAAACTTCTTCGGACAAAATCGGGTGGTTTGAAAATGATCAAAGTGGAGCAGGTCTTGGAATTTTTTCGTCAAATACAAATTTAATCACCACGCAAACACCTGAAACAATTTCCCATTTTGCTGTTGGCGACGTTGACGGAGATTCATATGATGATTTGGTTGTTACCCGATTAAACGGTGTAGCGGATATTTACCTTAACAACAAAGGTTCAACTCCGTCTTTCACATGGAAACAGCAAGAAAAGGGTATGTTTGATAAACCCCGCTATGTGGAGCTAGCCGATTTTGACAATTCTGGCACGCTCGACCTTCTAATCTCGGCCAAAAATGAAGTTTTGGTTGGCTACAACCAAGGAATGGGAACCAATAACATGATTTCCTTTTCCTACTCTTCNATCGGCACTTACTCGGGAGAGGGTAGATTTGCGAAAGCCTATGATCTTACGGACGATGGTGCCTTGGATGTTGTGTATGCGGTACAGATCAACACACCGCCCAGTGTTGTGGTACAGTCGAACGGTAGCTTCTTGGCTCCGAACCCCCTTAGTCTTCATCAAAATGCCGGTGCCGCTTTGAATTATCCAAGCGATTTGAAGATTATTCCTGAGAAGGGACAGAATCTTACGACGCTCGTCTTTTCAGATGACTCCAACACATACCTCAGTCTCTATGAAGCCACTACGCAGAAAAATGGCACCTTTGAAGATCCGGTAGCGGTNGACATTGGTTCAAGCACAAAGTCTTTTGTTTTATCGGATATTGGTCGTGAGTCACAGACCTTTCAATACTCCTTTGTTGGAGGTGAGGACCGTGTGCTNTTTGATGAGAACCGNTTCAAAGATGGNGGNAAGCTTTATTTCGCAACGNTGCCCGACTACGAATANCCGACAGATCTTGGCGANTTCAATCGTTATGACGTAATGGTAAAAGTNGAAGACGGAAATGGCGAATCCACCATTCAAAGTGTTGTTGTTCTGGTGAATGACAAGAATGATGCTCCTTATATCACCTCACTTGATGGNAACTGGACATCTTCCTTTTATCGCCAGGAAACCTCCACGACATTGGATTTGTTCGCGGTGGAGGCATCAAATACCGAAACTGANGTTGGTGACGAGAAACTATCCTACTCCATTCTTCCCCAAGCTGACCATACCTTTTTCGAGATCAATTCCACATCCGGTATGGTCTCCTTGCTTAGCGCCCCTGATTATGAAAACCCCTTGGACGCAAACAAGGACAACAATTACAACATCATCATTCGGGTAACGGATGATGGTGAGGATCCNTTATACGATGAGCAGAATGTGACAATTGTTATCCAGGATGGGCCGGAAGCGCCGTCCTTTGGCTATAATATAACCTCATATGAAATTATTGAGGACTCCACGCTTTCCAATGTTGATCTTNACGTAACTGATGATGATGCAAANCCGGCACCCGGACCGGGTATTGATANACTATTTTCCACCGGTGAGCAGAATGGCGCCGTCACTTTCAACATTAGCTCGACTCCTCCGACTTTTACCTACACTCCGGATGCCAATTTCTCGGGACTTGAATCTTTTACCATTAATGCGACCAATTATCAGGGGCTTACCAATTCAATTGACGTAAACGTAACGGTCACAGCAGTGAATGATCCTCCGGAAATTACCACCTCTCGCATCATTAACGTCGGAGAGGGTACTCAACGCATTTCCATGCTCCATGCCAATGATGATTCGGCAGGAGAGGTGGTCTGGTCATGGACAAATGCTAATATTGCTGACCCGGATTTTTCACTCACCTCAACGGGCTTGCTTCAGTTCAACAATCATGGAGGTGCGGATTATGAGAATCTAACCGATCAGGTTCAGGACTTTTTGCCCACTGATGCACTCAATTTGGTTCTTTGGTTGGATGCGGATGACAACGAAACGCTCTATAAAACTTTTAATTTTAACGAATACGCAGAGTCTAATGAAAGCGGCACCTCGGTGGGAGGATGGAAAGACAAGAGCACTCAGGGTGCGGATGTATTCATCAATCATACGGGATCTGGGCTCCACCAAGGCAAGCGTCCTAAGATTGGATTCATCAATGGCCGTACGGCCATTGATTTTCAGGGTGATGTTGAAGTACAAGAACTTCGTGCTGACTCGCGAATCGGTTTGGTTCCCAATCCTGACCTGCTTGTCTTTGCGGTGACTCATGTGGATTCTTCCGTAAATGATTCGGATCAAATTTTACAAATTGGAAATGATGGCGGGGGCTCCAATCCTCTCACAGTTGCAGCAGGATCGGGTGGTTGGTCCTGGAGGTTTAATGGTGGGCAGGTCTATTATGATGCGGCACCGAGTCCCAATGATCCGAATTATGCTTTTGGCATTCAGGTGTGGGAACGTTCAAGCGGTGATAGATTTTCTTCCTCTAAGTTTTATCTGAATGGAGTTGAATTTGCTGGAAGGCAAAATGGATCGGATGATTTTCCAGACAGTACCGCAGATTATCTACAAGTAGGAAAATATTTCGATGGTAGAATCGGCGAAGTGATTGTCCTGAACTCCACTGCTTCCGAAGACCGTGAAAAATTAGAGGGTTATCTTGCGCACAAATGGGGATTGACTGATAAGCTTTCCACCGCCCATCCCTATCGATATAACCGCCCAACTCATATCAAATGGGAGCGATCGATTCGTGTGACCGACTCCGATGGTAATTTCACCGATTCGAACTTTACCATTCGTGTTGCAAATCAAAATGATAATCTCCCCGTAATCAACAATCCTGAGATTCAAAATACCACACGGATTTATCATTATGAATACAGTGAGTTAAATAATGTAAATTATCCAGTGATTGACTTTAACGTTACCGATATTGATGGAGATATTGTTGAGTTTAATATTGTGGGAGGTAATGATTCACTGCTTTTCGATTTAAACAATTCCTCCAAATTGTCCTTCAAAAGTTGGGTTTCGAACGATCACCCTGACTTTGAAAATCCTAAAGACTACAACCAGGACAGTGTCTACGAAGTTGAGATCGAAATTACTGATGGAAATGCTTCCCATACGATCACAAAGCTTTTTAAGATCGAGATCCTCAACGGTAATGAAGATCCTCCCGAGTTTACCTATGATGGAGCGGTTGTCACCTTTTTGGAACTCAATCAAACCGAAAACAACAAAACCGTTATCCAACTTACCACCAATGACGATTGGACTGGACCGATCGAATATTCCATAACCGGAGGCACGGATGGATCACTGTTTGAAGTGAATTCATCGACTGGTCTGCTCTCATTTTCTCAGGCTCCCAATTTCGAATTTCCCCACAATAATCTGGCATCCAATGATTATCAGGTAGAAGTAAATGCCTCGGACGAGGACAATTACTGGACCACCATACTTATCGAAGTGAACGTAACTGACATAAATGAACCACCCGGATTTGGTGGCGGATTTGTCATGCCGGTTGTAGTGGATGAGGATAGCAGCACAACTTTTGTAATGGAGATTTACGATCCCGAGGATCCGGATCAAACGCTCTTTCCCTTTGAGTTTCCTCCAAAAGTGTTTCCCTCACATGGAACCTTCACTGAAGCCGGTCAAGGTCAGTATACCTACACACCTGATACCGATTACAACGGCGATGATATGATTGTCATCACTGTTAATGACGCGAACTTGCAGAAAGATTTCAACGTAACCTTCCAGGTTAACCCAGTTGCGGATAATCCGACTGCCGAGGACGATGAGTTTGTGGTCGAATTAAACATGGGTGAGCCGATCGCTCTGGATGTGCTTTACAACGATTCCAATTTGCCTGATGCGAACAATACCGTCGGTCTGAGCATTGTTTCCGATTCGCTGACACTACCCGATGGAGGGAGCGTGGAGGTAGTTAACGGAAATGTGATTCATTACACTCCGACAGCAGATTTTATCGGCACCGATTCCTTCTCTTACACCATGCGAAATGATGCAAACCTCACTTCCACAGCAAGTGTGAAGGTGTTTGTCCAAGAGGCGGAAGGCTTAAAGAATTGGAGATTTCTATCCAATTTCGGATTTTACATGATTTCAGGGAACAACTGGATCTATCATGGCGACCTCGGATGGGTCTTTGCTCAGGATCTGAGCAGACTCAACTCCGTTTCCTGGATGTGGCATGAGAAAATCGGGTGGTTTTGGACTGGCAATGAATACGTGCCTGACTTGTATGTCAACGACTTCTCAAGCTGGTTTCGTTTTTCCAGTTCCGTTGCCAATGGTATCTATCTGACTTGGCCAATTTACGACCAGGAGGAGCAGGAGTGGCTGAACATGGAAAACTACTTTAACAAACAACAGAATCTGGTTAAGGGACACATCAGGCAGGCTCTCGAAGGTCTTGTGAGTAATGATGAGATCATCGAGTACATTGAAGCTCATTCCTTTTTTACCAAAGAACAAATTGCCACAATCAAGTACGAACTAAAATTTAAAGGAATATCCAAGACATTAAGTTCCCTGCTCGAGGAATAATCCTGAAGCGTTAGTTTCCTCTGTAATTTCTTAAATTTCCACTTTCCAACCCATGATCGGCAGGGAAGTAAGGACTTTACCTTTCAGTATTTCTTCAATAATAAAATATGTTTGTTCATCAGACATATGTTTTCACATTTTCCATTGACCCTGCTTTTGGGTCTTCAATTTTTTGTTCTTGGGCTTGCTCAAGCTCAAGTTCCAAAATTGGATATTACTCGTGATCAGTACTTGGATAAATTGGAAGCCAGGCATAGGAGTCTCTCACTCGAACTGCAGGAAATAACTGGGATTACCTTTGAGGTTCCCCAGGATGTGACCGTACCTCAGTCAGTCGCTCAGGATAAGTTTAATGAACTCCCCGGTCCGATTGTTGACAAAAGTCCCTTCGAATCCAACGCCAGTTTGAGTGAAACGGACTTGCAGGCGAATGATCAGAATACTAGCGAAGAAAGTACGGTTTATGAAACGGAAGTGATTCCTCCTCGATTTCTGGAAGATGAAATTGGGAAGTATTTCCTGCAACCATTCATTGGACTCTCACTGATTGGTAAGAATTTGAAGGTGGGGGTAGACGTCCCGACAATGGATGCTGACCTAGGCTACAGTTTGGGCTTTCGAGCCGGAAGAAGATGGGGAAATCTTGAGGGAGAAATACATTTTGGATACCTCTACAATTCCTATGACGGAGATTTTGTCGATAATTCGGATTATTATGCGGTTAGCGGAATGATGGAAGCCACCCGTATTGGAACAAGGATCGGATATGGCATGCCTTTTGGTGAGCGTGGATGGTACAAGGGCGCAGTGGGTTTTGGTTTTGCGAACCGGCGGCATTCGGTCAATGTGAGCATAAATTCTCTACCTCTTTCATCAGGTGGATCCTCATCAGAATCCGTATTCACATACGACTTTCTTGCCGCCATTGGGTATGAGCTCGGAATCGGATGGGATGCCATCCTGTCCTACCAGCTTTTGGCAATGAGTGGATTTAAGGAATTTGACGAGGTTTCGATTCACCTTTTTGAGCTGGGTCTGGGAAAGAATTTCTAAGCTTTTTGGGAATTACATTCCCTTGACCATTTGATGGGTTCCGTCTTGCATCGGAAGACTTTTGTATGAGTAAGAAGTCCACAGGCGAAACTCCCATGATGAAGCAGTATCGAGAGGCCCGAGAGAGCCTTGAAGAGGATACGCTGCTCCTTTTTCGTCTTGGAGATTTTTATGAAATGTTTGAAAGTGACGCCGAACGCGGAGCAGCTCTGTTGGGAATAACCCTTACCAAAAGACACGATATGCCCATGGCCGGGATTCCGTTTCATGCAGCTGAGGGTTACCTCACAAAACTGCTCAATCAGGGATACAAGGTCGCGATCTGCGACCAGTTGGAAACGGCTCAGACAGGGAAGTTGGTAAAGAGGGGAATTACCCGCATTCTTACTCCCGGGACGGTCTTGGAGGACCGCCAGCTCGATGCCAGTTCCAATCACTTTTTATTGGCGGTAACCGTTGATAAACAAGAACTTTCAGCTTCATGGCTCGATCTTTCGACGGGTCAGTTCAAACTTGCTTCTTTTTCGGATCCTTATGATTTTTTGTCAGCCATCAGTGGGGTAAGTCCGCGGGAAATTCTGCTTCCGGAAAACTGGGAGCGAAAAATTTCCACTCTTCAGGAAAGTGATAGGTTCAGTGATGATCTTGCTCTCCTTTGGGGCTCGGTGACCCGAACGGAAAGACCTGACTTTGATTTTGATCAGCGCTCCGGCGCTCGTGAAGTGATGGAATCATTGGGTGTGATGAATCTGGAAGGATTTGGCATCCATGTTGATCATTCTGGTCTTGGACCGGCTGGGGCCGTGCTGGGGTATGCAGAGGACGTGCTTAAGGGGAAACCGGGTAATCTCAGAACTTTGGAGGAGTGGAAAGGGGGGAACCTCCTGCTTCTGGATCCTGCCACTCAGCGAAATCTTGAGGTTTTCAAAACTACGGCTCATACCCGTACGGGCTCTTTGCTCGATGTGATGGATGAAACCTCGTCCGCAGCAGGATCAAGGCTTTTGGAACGTTTTCTCGGCTCTCCCGAAAAAGATCTTCAAGAAATTCTACGTCGCCAAGCCTGCGTCTCGGAATTTGCGATCCGTCCCACAGTGGTGGGACAGGTTTCAGTTATATTAAAATCGGGAAGTGATATTGAAAGAATACTGGGGAGATTGCGCAATCGGATGGCGAGGCCACGCGAAATAGGGGGTTTGAGGACCATGCTGCGTGGTCTTCCACCGCTTAGGGAAATTTTATTGGGTACGGGAAAGGAGGCTGAAGCCATTAATTCCTTGGCTGATAGGGTGAAGACTTTTGATCAGTTGAGAGAACTCTTGGATACCGCTCTTGAGGAAGAGTTGCCAGCCGAAATCAAGGTCGACGTCAAAGGGCAGGGCGGGGCTGTGATTCGTGAGGGGTATGATGATGATTTTGATCGTTTGCGTGAAATGGCGACTGGAGGCAAGCGTTGGATTACTGAACTGGAAAGCCGCGAAAGGGAAAGCACCGGAATTTCGAATCTCAAGGTAAAGTACAATGGAGCATTTGGCTATTTCATTGAGGTAACCAAAGCGAATCTTCACTTGGTGCCTGAAAACTACGTTCGCAAGCAAACAATGACCAATGCCGAACGTTTCTACACCGATGAACTCAGACAAAAGGAGAAGGAGATTCTGAATGCAGAGGAAACGGCTGTGGCTAGGGAACAGGATCTTTTTATCGAACTGGTGGAGAAAACTCTGATCCATGCGGATGAACTGCTTGAGGTCGCTCAGGTGCTTGCTGAAATCGACCTCTTTTCCTCTTGGGGGAAAATTTGTCGAGAGCGTGATTATTGTATGCCTGAATTTCTGGAGGACTCCACCGTACTCGAAATTGAACAGGGGCGGCATCCGGTGGTCGAAATCGTTCTTAAAAAGGAGAGTCTTGGCCTTGCGGGTACGCATGCCTTTGTGCCCAATGACTGTCACTTGTCATCAGGGACCGATCAGATTGCTCTGATAACCGGTCCCAACATGGCGGGTAAATCAACTTTCATCCGCCAGGTGGCCATCATTACCCTGATGGCTCAGGTTGGATGTGGCGTTCCCGCAAAATCATGCAGGATGGGAGTGGTAGACCGCATTTTTTCCAGGGTTGGTGCAGGGGATGAGTTGGCCAGAGGAAACTCCACATTCATGGTCGAAATGAATGAAACCGCAAATATTCTCAATAACTGCACTGCCAACAGTCTGATTGTGCTTGATGAAATTGGTCGGGGTACAAGTACCTATGATGGATTGAGCATTGCCTGGTCTGTGGTGGAGCATTTGCATGGTGAGGGTAAAGTGGGACCCAAGACTCTTTTTGCAACACATTATCATGAGTTGACCCAACTTTCTGAGACTCTTCCACGATTGAAGAATTTTGCGGTTGCGGTCAAAGAATGGAACGATGAGATTATTTTCGTGCGGCAAGTAACACCGGGAGCATCGGAGAGATCCTTCGGCATACAGGTGGCCCGATTGGCAGGACTCCCCAATAAGGTCGTGGAACGGGCCAAGCAAATCCTTGGCTCCTTGGAAAACGGACAGAGGGAAATTCGGCATTCGAATGATTCATACCCTGAAGAAGGCAGAAACAAGGGTACTGAGGAATCGAATGAGCTAAACCATGAAAAGCCTGCAAAAACCGTTTCCGTTTCAAAGAAAACGAAGGATCCTTCGCAGTTGGAATTATTTTAAGAATGCCACCTGATCTGTATTTTGAGGAGAATGGAAGTCCTGATTCTCATCCATTGATTTTTCTTCATGGTTTGCTTGGATCATCCCGAAATTGGCGTTCAGTGAGTAAAGTTCTTTCGTCTGATTTTCGAACGATTTGTTTTGATCTTCCCAATCACGGAAAGTCATTTCATAAGGAAAAATTCACTGTCAAAGAAATGGCAGATCTCATTCATCAGCAAATTCTCATAATGGGAATATCCGAATTTTCCATTTGTGGGCACAGTTTGGGGGGTAAGGTCGCTATGCGTATGGCTTGTGACCATGCAAGGGAAATTGAAAGGCTTGTGGTTGTCGATATTGCCCCGAGAGATTATCCCCCTGAGCATCATCTTCCAATTCTTGATGCATTGACCGAGCTTGATCTTCTCACAATTTCTTCCAGAAAAGAGGCTGATCTGGCTCTTACGGAAAAAATTCCCAATTGGGCATTCCGGCAATTTTTGCTGACTAATCTAGATTTTAGTGAAGGACAGGCTTACTGGCTTCCCAACCTAATGGCTTTGCGAGACTCTCTGTGCAATTTATCCTCAAATCCTCTGAAGAAGGATGGGTTTCCAAACCCAGTCTTGTTTATCTGCGGTGGAAAGTCCGGATATGTCCGAAGCGAACATCATCCATTGATTAGAGAGTATTTCCCTGAGGCTCAGATTGAAACTTTGCCAAATGTGGGACATGATGTGCATGTGGAAGATAGGCAAGGGTTCATTTCACACTTGCAAAAATTCCTACTGGTTTGAATCTGGCTCAACCTTGAGAATATCCTCTTTGCGGGCACCATCCGAAGGTAAGAAGTTATGATAGTCAATTTCCTGTCCGAATTCCTGATGGTAAAGGCTCACGATTTCCTTCGCGTCTTTCTTGCTAAAATTGGATTGGGTCCATGCCATGACTGCTCCACCAAAACCTCCTCCGGTTAAGCGTGCCCCCAGCACCGCGTCGTGTTGATTTAAATGCTCCGCCAGAAAATCCAGTTCCCTGCAACTGTTCTCAAAGTTTTGCGAGGAACTGGCATGGGATTCAGCCAGAAGCTTCCCCAATTCTTCGGGGCTTGCGTTCGAAGCCAATCCTGTACGGAACGATTGAACTCTAAGCTGTTCTTGCGAAACATGGGTTGCCCGTTTTCTAAGGTTTTCGGGGAGGTTTAGCTCGTTTATCTCATCCAAGGAGAAACTGGTCAGTTTGTCTTTATCAGGGAATCTCTTCCGACCCTCTTTGAGTGCGTCCATGCATTCCTGGTGTCTGGTCGAATAAAGAGAATCAACCAAATCATGTTTTATCCCGGTATTGAAAATCCAGACCTCTGATTCGGCCGGAATGGGGATATTGCCAAAAACTTCATCATCGCAATCGATGTGAACCAGATGATCTTTTTTTCCGAAGGCGGAAGTTCCCTGGTCGAGAATTCCACAAGGAAGTCCTACAAATTCATTTTCAGCAAGTCGGCAAAGATTCGCCAACTCTTTTTTCGGTAAGGATTTGCCGGCCAGTTGCAGGATGGTCAGTGCGCTTGCCAGTTCCAAGGCAGCACTTGAACTTAATCCCACAGAGGTTGGTAGATCGGAAGTGAAGATCAAACGGAATGCCTTTTTGGGAGTGAGGTTTTGAGAGTGAAGTTCCTTCAATACGCCCAAGGTGTAATTGTTCCACGAAAATTTCCCGCTTTGCCGCTCGATCTTGTCAATTTCACCGCTCCAACCCGAATCTTCAAAACTTTCACTGAAAAAAGATATTTGGTTATGCGGTTGGGGGACTCCCAGGCAATAAATCCCCGCATTTACCGCCATTCCCAAAACCTCACCGCCATTGTAATCCAAGTGATTTCCAAGAAACTCGATTCTACCGGGGGCAAAGCTGAAACACCAATCCTTGGCGTATTCAGCAAATGCCTTTTTGTGATCCTCTTTTTTCATATGGTCTAAAAAAAACCCGTGGTCGCCCACGGGTTTTTTTTAAAAGGGGTATAAATCAAGCAAATCAGATAGATGCCTTGAGCTTGGCGCCAGGCTTGAACTTTACTGATTTGGAAGCTTTGATTTTGATCTTTTCTCCGGTTTGGGGATTGATTCCCTTGCGAGCAGCGCGCTTTACCACGGAAAATGTACCGAAACCAATGATTTGAACGGGTTCTTTCTTAACTGCTTTGGTGATGCAATCAATCACAGCATTGAGAGCCGCATCAGCTGCTGCTTTTGTTGTATCCTTACCCAATTTCTTTTGTACGGCTTCGATGAGTTGTCCTTTATTCATGTGTGTTTCCTTTTGTTTGGAATGTAATTATTGAGTTAAACAAGCTATTTGCTCATCATTTTCTGCATTTGGGTCAAACTTTTTCTGCTAAAAATGCGATTTTTTAGCGGTTTGTGAGCAATTTTCAGTCAGAATCGTCCTTTTTATCAGGTTTAAGGATACCTTGAGCTCCACAGATTGCGGTTTCAAGCAGACCTTGCAATTCGGATACCTTGGAGGAATTTTTTTCATTGGCCAACTGTTCGGCTCGCTTGATTAGTTGGCTGGCCATGGTAATGGCTTTTTCCTTTTCTGCGCCCAAATTGAGGAAAATTTCCGCTACTTGTTGGATTTCCTCATCACTCATAACATAAAGACCCTTCCCAAACTCGGTTCTTCCAAGCCAAGTCCGTTTTCAATAAGCCGTTCTTTTGCCTTCAAATGAATTTTGGCCACACCTGTCCATGAATTTTCATGTTTTACCAATGATTTGAGCACCCCAACCTGCTTGTTGTCCAAGATAATGGGCATGGGCAAATTGGGAGAGATGGGCGAATCACATTCCAACCGCACTGCCAAAACTCTTCTTTGAACTTTTCCCATCGAATGCAAACGGGCCATGACTTCCTGTCCCAAATAACAACCCTTATTGAAATCGACCATTTCTTTCTCCGCCCCGGCTTCCTGAGGAAGGTCCTCATTCCCGATCTCATCGGGTATGGAAAAATTACCAGACTGGATTCTTAGGGTATCAAATCTTTGTTCGGAGATGGGTTCCAAGCCCTCAGAGAAAGTATTTGGTATGCAGGTACCTTTTTTGAAAAGACCTGAGTAAAATCCTTCCGGCATGCACTCGTCCATCCAGCAGATCCCATTTTCGCGGCTAAGGTATTCTCTGTTGCCCAATGAAGAGAGATCTTGATTGAAAGGCAGTTTGGTTGAGTTTGCGAGGTGCAAACTGAAAAGTTCCCAGTTTTCCGATTGATCGGAAAATTCCACTTCATCCGCGACCACATTTTCCTCCATCATTTTTATGAGTTCGGATGGAGGTGTTTTTTGCGCGATCAGCAGAAATTCCTCGTCACTCATCCTGGCAATGTATGATCCGGCCAAAATCTTTCCCCTCGATGTGAGTCTTAGACCAAATCTTATTTGGCCAGTCTTGATCTTTCGAATGTCTATTGTCCATTGACTTTGCAAATAATCCTCCGCGTCTTCCCCGTGTGCCTGCACTACCGTCGGACTATTGTAACGATAAAAAAAATCTTCCATATTTTATCATTCGTAAAACTTTAGCTTGTTCATGCAAGCTTCCCTTCTATGTTCAGTGATCGTGGACAAAGTAACAAACCTACGAATAACCGATTCCGTGGCTCTTCCTTCACCGGTTGAACTATGTGAAGAAATTTCACGAAATGCAGAACAAAAGAACCTTGTTCGTCTGAGCCGTGAGCAATTACACTCCGTGATTCACGGGGAGGACAAACGTTTGCTTGCCGTAGTGGGCCCTTGTTCGATTCACGATTTGACAGCCTGCCGTGAATATGCCCAACGCTTTGGCAAGCTGGCCAAGGAATTGAACCAACGCCTACTTATGGTAATGAGGGTTTATTTTGAAAAACCGAGAACCACGGTTGGATGGAAAGGTCTGATCATGGATCCTCAGTTGAACGGAACCTGCGATATTCCAAAGGGGTTGAGGATTGCGAGGAATTTTCTTGGAGAGGTGCTCGATCTTGGCATCCCCACTGCCACCGAATTTCTAGATCCCATTACTCCGCAGTATTTGGCGGACTCTCTCTGCTGGGCAGCAATCGGGGCCAGGACTTCCGAGTCGCAAACTCATCGTCAGATGGCATCGGGACTTTCCATGCCTGTAGGTTTTAAAAATGCCACAAGTGGAGATTTGAAAGCTGCGGTCAATGGCATCATTGCCGCAACTCAAAGCCAGACTTTTCTGGGTATCACCGAAGACGGTCACGCATCTGCGGTCACAACTGAAGGAAATCCCGATTGTCAGCTAATCCTGAGGGGTGGGGCGGAAGGCCCAAATTACACTTCGAACAATGTGGAGATGGCCCGCATAGCATTGGATGCCGTCAAGGCCCCCACATCGATTATGATCGATTGTAGTCATGCCAACAGTTCAAAGGATCCCTCCCGCCAACCTGAAGTTCTGGATGATGTGCTGGGGCAGATTGAGGATGGAGCGGATGCCATACATGCGGTCATGATTGAGAGTCACTTGAAGGCCGGTAATCAGGGTTTTCCCCGTCCGGCGGATCAGCTCGATTATGGTGTATCCATCACAGACGGGTGTATCGACTGGGAAACGACTGAAGCTTGCCTTCGCCGCACTGCCGATGTAGTTGATAAGGCTCGTTTCTAACAAATAGACTCCGACCCATTTTGACCCCACAATTTTAATATAAGAATAATGAATGATAAAGAACCTATTCGTGTAGCCGTGACGGGCGCAGCCGGTCAGATTGGCTACTCTCTTCTCTTTCGCATCGCTTCCGGTGGCCTTTTTGGTCCTGATCAACCGGTTGCCCTTAATCTAATCGAAATTGAGCCCGGAATGAAGGCTCTTGAGGGTGTGTGCATGGAATTGGACGATTGTGCGTTTCCGCTACTTAAGGATATTCGACCAACTTCCGACCTCGACGAAGGCTTTTCCGCCGTTAATTGGGCTCTACTGGTGGGTAGTGTGCCCCGCAAGGCGGGTATGGAACGTGGGGATTTGCTCGGAATTAACGGGAAGATTTTCACCGGCCAAGGCCAAGCCATTCAGGCAAATGCCGCTTCGGACGTACGCGTCCTGGTAGTCGGGAATCCTTGTAATACCAATTGCCTGATTGCAATGAACAATGCGCAGGACGTTCCAAGCAACCGGTGGTTTGCCATGACCCGGCTTGATGAAAACAGAGCCGCTGCCCAATTGGCAGCGAAAGCGAATCGTCAGGTTTCTGAAGTTTCCAACGTTACCATCTGGGGAAATCACTCGGCGACCCAGTATCCTGATTATTACAATGCCCTAATAGGAGGAGTCTCCGCACCGGAAGTCATTGCGGACGATACCTGGGCTCACGTCGACTTCATTCCCACCGTTCAACAACGCGGTGCTGCCATTATTCAGGCTCGGGGAGCATCCTCGGCAGCATCCGCAGCCAACGCCGCGATTGACACGGTCAAGTCACTTACCAATGCCACACCCGAAGGCAACTGGAACAGCGTATGTGTGGCTTCAGACGGCAGTTATGGAACAAAGGAAGGACTGATCAGTTCCTTTCCCATCCGTTCGGATGGAGAAAATTGGGAAATTGTGCAGGATTTGCCAATCAACGACTTTGCGCGTGAGAAGATTGATGCATCCATTGGTGAGCTTGCCGAAGAGCGTGAAATGGTAAGCGATCTCCTGCCAAGCTAAACAGCAGCTTAATAAGAAATTGGTTGGGATTATTTGCATGAATATATGGTATATTTGAATAAATATACCAATTATATCTTGCATTCGTCATCTTTGTGAGAAACATTATAGGATGAATGAAAATGAAAATACCTTCGATATCAAAGACTCCATCCTCCGCGTTTTCGGAATTATTGGCTTTTTTGCTGCGGTAGTTCTCGGATTTGTGGTTGCGGGAGGAAATGTCATCAATCTCGTCCATCCAGCCGAAATAATCATTGTGGTAGGCACTATGTTTTTCGGTCTTTTATGCACTCACCGATCGAGATTTCTGTCTTATCTTCCCAAGGCTTTGCTTGCCCTTGTCAGGAAACCGGTTGCCAGTCGTGAATATTGTCAAATTTCCGACAATGCCAGGGGTTATGCCGCAGCCGGTGGTGGTATGGCCGTAATCCTCAGTCTTATCTGTACCATGAGCAACCTGGATAACCCCGAGTCAGTGGGTCTACGCGTAGCCGCAGCCATGAGTGGAGTCTTTGTGGCGATGTTATTGTCTCAGGGATTATTTGTTTATTTGCGGTATAGCTTTTCTGAAAATGCTTCCAGTTAGGATTTTAAAAGATGAACTTAGTCAGTTTGGTCTGGTTTCTCCTCTCTTGTCCTTTTCTCTTTCTCTTTCTGCTTCGTCTGGGAAATTCCAATGGTCATGTAGAATGTCCGTTTTGTGGCACCAAAAAAAAGCGGGACGAGATGAACTGTAAGAAATGTGGTTTTGAATTTTTGGAACCCCCTCCTGGCCCGTTCCCTTGGATCCTGGCTGGAGGGGCACTACTTAGCATTCTCTCTCTGGTCGCATGGATTGAGAGTCAGCAGTATCTTTAGGCAATAGGGGTTATCTCCCAAGACGATGTTCGTACATGCGGACATCGTGATACTTACCAAATTTGTAACCCCCTTCATTAAGCTCTCCTGCCACCTGAAAACCCAGTTTTTCATGAAGTCTTTCGGAACCCGGGTTGGGAAGAACCACCAGCCCGTATATCCGATGGACATCCTTGGCGGTTTTCATATTTTCGATAAGCTCTGTGTATATTTTCTCTCCGATTCCTTTTCCGGTATGATTAGGATGCAGATAAATGCTGCTCATGACGGATGGCGCATAGGCCGGGCGTTGGTGAAAGCGAAGACTTGCAGCGTAGCCAACCACCTCACCACCTTCCTCCGCCACAAATAACTGATAACGTCCATTCTCCGAAAACTGGGTAAACCAGGTTTTACGGTTTTCGAGAGATAATTCCACCATCTCAAAAGTAACCACGGATTTGAGTATGTAGTGATTTAGAATGTCCCGCAACGCGGGCATATCGGACTCTCGTCCTCTGCGGATGGTTGTTTCCAAAGCTGGGTAAAAAGTGAAACTAAAGAAAATTGATGGATTTGGTACCCGGAGAGGGGGTCGAACCCTCACTCCCTCGCGGGAACCGGATTTTGAATCCGGCGCGTCTACCAATTTCGCCACCTCGGCAGAGGTTTTGGCATTATAGCAAAGCCCGTGCAAGAATCAAGCAGTAATTAGTTACCTC
>NZKO01000089.1 GCA_002692535.1 Opitutia bacterium | reverse complement strand
AAGGAGAGGTGACAGAGTGGCCGATTGTGCAGCATTGGAAATGCTGTGTACCGCAAGGTACCGCGGGTTCGAATCCCGCCCTCTCCGCCAAATCAACCTTTAAGCGTTGCGAACAAAAACCTTGGCGTTTTCCTGAAAAACACCTTCTGCCAGATCAAGGTGTGCCGGTGCAGTGATTGGATCAGAAGAGCTTGGTGAAGTCACTTGTCCGGCAACCAAAACGGCAATCTTACCGTAGAGATTTATGGTCTCGCCATTTTCGGGAGAAAGAACCTCCCCTTCGTTGAGCCATCTGCGAAGTTGCATTTGGTTCCATCCATTGTATGGATCTTTGGCACCCAAAAGATTCTCCGCAAATCTCATCGCCGCAGTTTTCCATAAACTGGAGGAAAGAGCTGGAGATTCAGAAATGATCTTTTGCATAGATTCTGTGCTAAGCCAAAGTGCAGTGACTGTGGAGTCAGCAATAACATTTGCAGTTCTGGGAACGTTTCCAAGTACTGCCATCTCCCCGATAACCGCACCTCTACCCATAATATCGACAACCAGATCGCGTATTGAAACCTTCACGCTTCCACGGGTAATGACGACCATGCCATCTCCCTCATCCCCCTGTTTCATAAGTGTATCACCATTATTGAAAGACTTGGTCTCCGAGGCGTTTATTATCTTATTGATCAAATCCTCAGGTAATCCTTTGAGCCAATTCACCTCGCGAAGAACCTCTTCGGGCTCTGGGAGTCTAAGTTCCATTGAACTCTCCATTACCGTTTTCATGCGTTCTTCAACTGCAGTAATCATTCTGACCGCCTCGTCCGTTTCCAGCATACCCTCGGATCGAAGTTTTTTAATGGTGTTTCTCTCGTGATTGAGAACGGAACGAATGGCATCCTTGGTTTCAATACCCACGGTGGCTTCCGGGTAATTTTCGTGCATGTTACGGATAAACTCCAATCCCTTTAGACGATTCTGTCTGATCTCATCCCTGAGTTGGCGGGAGGATTTAAGCAGTTTTTCCGGATCACCACTGTCATCAAGTTCCTTAACCATGGAATCAACCATTTTGGCCATCTCTTGCTGAGCGACGACAAAAGCCTTTGATGCATCGTAACTGACCGTAATCTTGTCCGAAAAATACTTTTTGAAAAACGGCCAGTCCCTGACTGCCTCGGTAAACTTGCTTACTCCACACACACGCTCCAAATAATCACGCTGATTCATCGGAATCTTGCCTTGCTGATCCAAAAATTCACTCAAATTGTTGTCCAATTGGGCAACCGCCGTAGCACTCAGCAAGCCTGCCCGGAACTGTGCCCAATAACTGCTTCTTTCCTTCTCCAGCAATCTACGTCTGGTTTCCGCAAGAGTATCCATGCTTTCGAGTTCGTCGGCGGTCAGAGGATAGGCAACTGGGTCGGGTAGGTATTTTCTGACAAGTCCCCAATTTGCACCACTCAAAAAGCGGTCATCCTTGAGAAGATCCATTTCCTGCTCACAACCATCGGCCACATTCCCCGAGGCATTGGAGAACATTAGCTTTTTGACCGCAGGAAGGTCGGTGAGACCAAGAGCATTAACCAACGCCCCTACCGTGGTTGCATTAACCAGCAGGGTTAACAGCACTATCCCTGAGATCAAAAACAGAAACTGGTCTCTTACCCGGGTCGAAATCCCAATAAGAGATGCCTGGGCCACTGCACCCTTACCCTCCCCCAGAATAACCACGACCTTATCTCCCGTTTGTAGGTCAGCTCTCAAGTTTGCGGCATCTTGAGACGTACTTTTTCCAAGGATCGTACCGGCAACTTCCGTACCCTGATTAATGCCGACGATCGCTCCGCCCTGTATTTCAGCGCTGGCATGTGAAAGGGAAACTCCTTCAAAAAGATCAAGATTTGAACCCTCATTGAGGGCAGAAGCGGTGTCCTTATCCAAAACAAAAACGGATGTTGATTCCTGTTTGTACCCTTCTCCACCTTCTTCCACGGAAAAATCATAACGCAAGTGCTCAGAATATACCACGAGAGCCAAGGCCAAGCCAATCGCACCTCTTAACGCTCCCCACCAAACGACGATCGCATCTTTCGAGGGCAACCCATAACCGGCCTTCCTCATCAGGGGATAAAAAATACCCATATTGATTGCCCGCACCGCATGAATCGCCAAATAAACCAGACCTAAGATGGCAAAATCCATACCCGTTGGATTTGCATTCTGCGCTATCACCACGCCAACTACGATGAAAATGATTACGTTTGCGACA
This sequence comes from Opitutia bacterium, assembly GCA_002692535.1. Lineage (GTDB taxonomy): Bacteria > Verrucomicrobiota > Verrucomicrobiia > Opitutales > Seribacteraceae > Seribacter. Next base: position 12,014 of record NZKO01000089.1, on the reverse strand, counting down.
AAAGCGACAAGTTCCCAAAATTCATGCATGAAATGCTCAACCTCAGGGCTTATCCGGGTGCGACCCACGCCTGCCATTACGATTCCCAATGCAACCAGACCAAGCACTCCCGAAACGTGAAAGAAATGCTCGCAAATGAAAAAGACCGCATAAGAAGTTACCAGGACAACGGTAATCTCAATCATCGGATCATTGAAAACCTTTCTTACCCAAAGAATGGCAACCAATCCAAGCAGGACACCAATCAGACCACCGGCAGCTCCGATCTTACCAAAACCAACCGCGGCACTTCCGATGAATGCACCCGTACCCAGAAATGGTTCTGCAGCCGTGACCACCCCAAAAAGAAGCACAAAGGCAACAATTGCGGTTCCGTCGTTCAACAGGGATTCTCCCTCAATCAGAGTGCCCAACTTCTTACTCGCACCCAATTCCTTAAGCAGTGCCACCACTGCGACAGGATCCGTCGCACTGACAACCGCCCCAAATAACATCGAGGCAAGGAATACGAAGGCTCCCGCCTCAACGTTCCAATCCGAAAGCACGCCACCTTCCTCTCCAAATATTTGCACCATTCCGTAAAATGCCAGACCACTCATCACTGTTGCCGTGACTATTCCGGGACCCGCAAGATAAAAGGCATTTAAAAATGATTTCTTGAAAGTATGCACATCTAGAGCAAATCCAGCCTCAAAGATGAGAATGGGTAAAAAAACATAGAGAATAAGGTGTCCATCCAAATTTCCTCCCCATGTGATCGCTCCGCTCAGCGTATCAATGAATTTGGCCAAAAACCCTTCCGCATGCTCTGAATGACCTGATTCGTGAGCATTTCCACCATGCGGACCGTAAGCCCTGTTCAAGGCTCCCATTGCCAGACCGATAATAAGAAGTAACACCGTAAATGGTAAGGGAACCCTTTGAAGAAAGTGTCTTGTTGCTGCACCTATAACCAAGGCAACAATCAGGAAAAACAATCCATACAAATAGTCATGTCCACCGGAAGAAGAAGCTAATGTGATCAAAGGAAACGGAATGGAATTCATAGTTCTCTGTATTTAATTTTTGCGTAACAAACGAGAAGGGAAAGGCCTTTCGTCCTCTTCTTTATCTTTTTTCTCCGGTTCCACAGGCACAAAATTGCCGGAAAGTCGGATCGGTGGTCTGCCCAGAAGTTCGGTTAGTGGATCTGTCATGTTTGGAGCGTCTTCATTTCTCAGCTCGGAGGAATCTATATTTTGATTATCCAATTGTTTTGTCGGAAGAATTTCGAAACTGGTGGGTTTTTTTGAATCTCCAACCTCAGCGGCATATATTTTCCCAATGGATTCCTTCTGAAGTTCTGAGGTAACTTCCAGAGTCTCAACAAAGGTTTTGGTATTGGGAAATCCAGAGAGAAGGTAGGATGATTTGATGAGCTTTTCCAGATTAAGATTCACTTTCTCGCCAAACCCTCGGCTACCAGGCATGTGAAAGAAAAGTTCACCAGGCATAAGTGGCAGTTCGGAGTCCGAAGACACGCATCTGATTGTAAACCGACCGAGTATTCCCACCACCTTTAGTCCACCGCTCGTGCCAACCTCTGTAAGAATACATCCCACTCCTTGTACTGTGGTTCTTGTTTCTGGACTTCTGATAATCAACTCATTGCCCAACTTTCTTGATTGGATCATCATGGAGCCCTCCTGCAAAAGGATGGCATCCTGCTCCAAAGTGAAACGGGTGGATGCTCCAAAGCGAAACTGATAACCATTTGCCACCGATTCCAGACCACTTCTTGGTCTTACCGATATATTTTTTTCAACGGGGAGAAAATTTGCTGTCTTCAAAGGAGCAGCGTTACCACCATCTTCGAGGACCACACCGCCCTCTCCCTGAGTGACTACCAGCAGATGTCCGATATTGCCATAAGTGTAATCCATTTGATGAAAAACCAACAAAAATAAGAGTATTACCCAATGCATGATTTTTCACATTAGATAAAGGATTCATCTTGGTCAAACCTACAAATCTGGAGCAAAAACTCCGAAAAACCCTAAAATGACTTGAAGGCAGACAGACTGATTCCCAAATCAGCTGCGTGGTATTTTGATGAATCACCCAGTAGGGAATCTCCTTTTGAATTGGTTGAGAAGATCGCGTAAGAAGAGCTAAGTTCGGCACCAAACCAGTCAGTTGGATACCAACCCAGACTGGCTGAAAGAGTTGAGGTAAAATCGACCCTCCCATTATGTTCGTTTTTCAAATACCTGGACAGGACAAGTCCCAAACCACTCATCATACGGAAATGCCCCTCCTCATCCAAAATTCTGATCAATGACAATCCCGTGTTGAACTGAAGATTATCTCCATCGTCAGGAAAAACACCCTCTGCCTGAAAATTTATCTCTCGAGTGGTAAAGGCGTACTTCAGGGAAGCGCTTGCAAAAAGAAAGGTTTGGTCATTGAGGGAAGAAAACTTTGAAACACTAAGCGAGGGCGAAACGGCATCAAACATTTTTTCCCCCTCGTTCAATCCGTGAAGCACGCTGTATTCTGAGGCAAAGCCGATGGTGAGATCATTTGAAAATTCCATTCTCAGCCCCAAGCGTGTCGAGAGGTATCTGTAACTCAATAAATCCTTAAAGAGTTTTTCCTGATATTCTGAAAACTGGAGGTTAAGATCAAGACTCGGAATTAGGCTGATAAACTTGTTCTTGAATACCGGTTCGCTCTCCAAAGTACCGCTTATGCTGTTTTCCCAAATCCAAGAATCGTATTCATCGCTTGATAGCCTCAAAGCATTGTTTGTCCAATAAGGGCGGGAACTGGCTTGCAGCGACAGCGCCATATTTAATCTTTCCCTGTATTGATACTGGAAATCGTTCATACTTCCAAGAGCCACAACACTCGGGTGGATTTGGCGGGGCACCACTCCCACCCAATTCTCATACCTTCTTTTCTCAGATGAATCAGGATGGGGAGCGGGGGGAACCTTGACCAATTCATTCCGGTTGATCTGCGGATTTTGCCTGATCGAAAGGCGGCTCAACGTGCCCAAGGGCATCACATTGGCAGCCAATTCCTGTGGTGTGGGTCCAACCCAGACATCAGACCGTATGTCTTCAACCAGATTTTGCGAGCCGAGATTTGAATGAAATTCTCCATAAGGTTGGGGGNTGGTAAGATTGGAATCGGCCAATTCGACNGAGCCCATCAACAAGAAAGAAGTAAGNACAAACATAACTTATTGCAGATGACNCATGCTTATCCGCGGAGGGAAACTTTTTTTCAACCTACGGTGAGTCGATGGTTCCAATCTTAACATTCCCGCCAAAATAATCAAAGTTTGCCCGGTCCATGATCAGATTCCCGCCCACTTTTACGTTATCAATGAAATTCACCCTACCGATCTGCTGTNCTNCGGAAACTCCNGTTCCAAAATTTGGATATTTACCATCCAATGGTCCCTTCAAACTGTTTAGGTTGATATTTGCAAGTGGAGGGAAGTCTATGTTTTGCAACCGTATGGTCGTCGCCTCCATCAAGATATTGGGCAAGTTGTTATTAAAGGACAAACCATTGACNTTCAGGTCCCTTCTTGCCTTTACAATCGCCGACTCGGAAGCACTCANGGTAACATCCTGTAGATGAATGTCTCTGAGACCACGTAGTGCAACCAGTTTCCCCGAATTGATCTGCAAATCATCAAGTAACAAGTCCGCCCGTGTCGATATGATCAGATCCGAGTTNTGGGTGGATATGNTTCTTGAACCCGAAAATTCGGCTTTTTCTCCCGACATCAGAACAATTCTTACTTGGTCATGGCTTGTTTCGGGAAATTCGAAATCCCCATCCACTTCAATCGTTTCGATTGCACTGATGATCAGATCAGAAGAATCCACCCCAAATAAAGGTCGCAATGCATCGGCATTCTGTTTGATGATCAGATTGTTACCCGCATAGGTTGTGCCCGAAGTTCCCGATACCAACCCATCCATTTCCAACTCTTTGTAAAGCGCTTCCAGTTCGGAGAAATGGGGATTGGTTAAAAGATCCGCAAGTGAGAAAAACTGTTCAGGGTCATCCACACCCGCCTCGAAGTCAGCAAGGAGTGTCATTGACATTTCAAATTCAACCTCATTTCCACTTGAAACTTTGCGGTCAGCGAGATCAGAAAGTCTGTCCAGACTGCTCTTGTCCCCGTTCTCAAGAGAATTTCCCACAACTTCCAGAAAACTCCCGTCATCGGGACTGATCTCTTTTTCAGGAGCCTTGGCAACCGCTAATTTCAAGATGGTCTCCGAAAGCAAAGATTCGTCCAAATCCATCTTGATTAGCATCGCCTGAGTATTGTCTTCAAGTACTACGATTTCATCGAGCACGCTCTTTGACAACCCNGCCAATCTATCAAAATCTTCACTGTCAAATTCTTCATTTGACAATAATTCTCTCAAAACATCCGATTTGATCTTCAGAAGATTTTTTCTCGTGTCAGTTTTAAGGCTTTCAAACCTGACGGTTTGCTCTCCGGTCAAACCAATTGATCCAATTTCATTGGAGAACTCACTTAGAATTCCCATCTTTCTCACTTGGGTTATTTTATTGTTGTTTTCGAGAACTACGGACACGCTGGAAACACTATCCAGCGATTGATCATTGGACACGGCATTGACGCTATTGGTGACCTTCCTCTCAACCTCGACACCATCTATGATACCTTCGCCTGACATTCCACTTTCAGAACCATCAGATGTGTTTTGANTCTTGTTACCCGAGTTTTCCCGATTGAGCAGAGTCAGTATCTGATCCTTATCCTGATCATCTTCGGAGTTCAGAGCCTCAACCATTGAGGAATCCGGAATTTGAGTGGATGATGAGACGTTTTCAAAGGTGGGAACAGATACGGATGATGAGACCGCCTCCGAGACGCTTGCCCGGTTCGGATCAACTGACGGAGTTTCATTTTGTCCGGATTCCACAGAACCCTGCTCGGAAGAATCTGGTTTCAAACCTGTTGGATCATTTTGTCCAGAATCAGATTCCGATGTTCCCGCATCATCTTTTTCCTTCTCAAGGTCGGCCTTATCCGACTTGGATTTCGTTTCGTCAGTTGGTGCGGTTTCGGAAGACTGTTGAACACTTCCCAGTCCGGTTTTTTCAAAATCAACCGAGTTGGTTGTTTCAGTCGCCAGTTGATTGATTGTAGTCACCTGCTGAGCAACCACTGGATTAAGGAGACGGTTAACGACCTGACCGGTTATCGAAACGGAAAGACCTTTTCCCTGAGTGATCAATTGAGGTTGCCCTCCCTTGGGAGCAAAGGCAACAGTTGATTCCGTAACGTCGAGCTCCACTCCTGANCTCGCATCGTAACCCAATTGAAATTCCGTCCCCCGAATACCTGCAGTTCCTACTGGAGATTCAATATCAAAACTGGATGACTTNTTGAGCTTTTTGGTTTTGACCACCAGTGACCCCATATCCAGATCAATCTCCACCTCGGACGAACTGGGCTCATTTTGAAGTTCCTCCATCACCACTCCCTTGCCATCAAAAGGAATTTGCNTGAAAGTTCCTATCCGAACTTTCGAATTTTCCCTNATGGTGAAAAGCGTTCCATTGCTCAGGAGACAAAGTATTGATGATCCCTCACCCGTTTTCACCCAATTGCCCAAGGGCAGAATATCCCCTACCTTAAAATTTTTCGATTCATTGGATATTCCATCAGTCCCAAGAACCCTCACGTCACCTTTCATTTCGGCAATCAGAACNGAGCCGTTCTGCAGTTCATTTGCCAAGAGATCCGGTCCGCAAATTACAACAGAAGAAAGCGAGAAGAGAAAAGATAAAAGTGGAATGGATGCTCTTCTTTTCATTTCTGAGGATTTGTTGTCAGCGGACTCCTACTGAACCAGTTTTTGTTCTCGTAATCGAAAAATAGATTTTGCTCAGGCGACTCGAGACCAATGAACAACCAGTTTGCCTTTTTATCCGAAAACAAAAATGGATGAATGTCGGGCGTGGTCCATAACCATCCAAAATCTTCAAACCACAACCAAATCCCATTGGTCGGGCTGGGTATAAGGAAAATCCAACCGTGTGNCGAATGGTAAANCCACCCATTTTCCGGATCGCCATAAAAATCCCCAAACCATGAACTTTCCCACCACCCGCTGCCATCGCCTTTGTTTACTGCATTCAGAATTGCGTGAGGATGAAAGTCCAAATTTGGAAGATAAGTCTCCTCCAAAGACATGGAAAACCCTTCACCATTAATACCATATGCCCGGTAATAAATTTTTCCGCCCCCCGTAATCTCATAAGAATATTCGAAAGAATCTGCAGTTTCCCCGGNCACTGCCGTCAGCTTCAGTACCCCATCCTGTTCCATCCCCAGAATAGGGTTTTCACTTATGAGAAAACCCATCTCCGTTANACCTGCCACGCAACCCGAGTCGAGGATTGATCCCCTCAAGGTTATCATGCTTGACGACTGAACTGTGGGCTCCAACGCCTNCAAGATCGGAGCAGATTCATTGATCAGATTGATCCCGAAATATTGCACGCGCATACCTCCATCCCCATCGGTCACCCGCACACCGACATAATAGGTGCTCAGAGTTTCATAATCCAGAGGCTCCGCCACTTTTAACAAACCATCAGCGTCAATTTCAAAAGCCGAATCGCCCCCTCCTCCCACTAATGCCTGTTCAAATGATTGCACCGACCCTTTGCCTTCTTCAACCGTTGCAAAACTACCGATTGCAGTCCCGACCTCGACACTTTCCTCCAGTGGCAGATACCCGGAGATTNCCTCGGATGCATCTCCGAAAACCATGACTTCAAATTGCTTTTCCACANTGGCTCCCCATGGATCACTTGCCTTGACAATGATTTCGACAGCTCCAGTTTGCCCAGCAGATGAGTCAGTGCCGACCATAAGATATCCTGTCGGATCTATCTGAAGCAATAACCCATCAGTATTTGAACCAAACGAAAAAGTGACCTCTTCTCCATCGGGTTCCCTAACCGCAAATTTACCAATCACGGTACCATGTGGTTGCCCTGCGATCATTACCAGATCATTCGAAACTTCCAGATCATAGGGATACTGAGTGGCAAGAGAATCCGGATCATTGGGGTCGGAAGGATAGGCAATTTCGACCACATCACTGAAACCATCACCATCATCATCCTCATCGAAAAGATCCTCTATCCCGTCACCGTCCAAATCTTCAACAACATTTCCGACAGTTAGTAAGACCACGCTTTCCAATGCCGCTGAAATATTTGCGGAACCTGTTGAAGGCGATGAGTTTAATAGAATTATGGGCAGGAAGTANGAAAAAATTNGAGGGTAAAAAATTTTGCCATTCGAACNAATGAATCGAATGCAAAATTTTTTGCCAGACTTTGCCAGCTTATCCATTTCTAAACACTGTTGTCGATTTTTCGAAAAATATTACTAATTAGCAAACAAATTCTATGCTTTGATGAGGAGTATTCATACACAAAAAACGCACACAATTACGGTTGGATTCTTATCCCGGCAAACCTTATCTATTCGGAATGCTCAGAGTGAGAATTCCGAGAGAGATCTACATCCACCTCGAGAAGCTAAAATCAAATCAATTTTATTGTTAGAAATGGAAACCTCCGGAAATCTCAAAGGAATGGAGCCTACGCTCGGAAAATGATTCCATCTCGTCGATTTCAATCCACCGGTATCGCATCCCCCAAAGAAACCTTTCCGTTACCTGATGGTAAAATTCCGCCAGTAACTGATAACTTAGAATTTCCTCCTTCTCGCTCACCCCCAAACTGCCCAGATCAATTTCGATTTTTTGGACACCATATCCCACTCCTCCACCAAGACAAAAGCCATACTTCTTTCCCATGGGGATATTGGCCCCGAGGTTGACGAAACCCGCCATGCCCGAAACACTCCCTGACTCGAATGGGTTTGAACCGAAAAGTACCTCCCCTTCAAATCCGTCAAATTTGTTTCGGTAATGCCCAAAATCAGCCTCGAGAAAGAAACTCTCCCATTTCCTTCCCAATCTCAAGCCCCCTCCCCATCCGATCTTTTGTTGCAAGCCCAGGTCAATACTGGGTGACCAATCAAAAACCTCGGGGATTTGCATACCCACAAATGGGAGAAGATAGACGCCGGCTCTTGCCCTTGGAATTGGTGAAAATTCCGTTTCTTTGTTCTGAGCGTCAATTCCCTGAGTCTCCCCACTCTCAGCGGGGATATCCAATTGCTCGGAGAGGGAAACCGTGACGGGCGAAATTCTCCTGCTCATCGGTTCGTAATAAGGCGAGGAGGTAACCGGCATTCGTTGAAACTGAGAATCTCTTCTCTCGCGTAACTCCTTCAAGGAAGACTTTCGGATAGTCGGATACCTTTCATAGAATCGAGTCTCGGGCGGTTGTACCCTTGTGGGCAGTTCCTCACGGGGCTTATTAATCCTGCTCTGGATCTCCCTTATTCGCGAACCATAAGTCTCCAGACTCTTATCGATCGATCTGTTGATCTGATCAAAACTCATCGCAGGATATTTGCGGATGTTATCACCCATACCATCATCCCACTCCCGTGCAAGAATTGGAGGGCAGATCAGAAATCCGGCAAAAAAAGACAGGTAGAGGATCGATAATTCTCTTTTCGGTTTTGGGCAATAGTTCATTTTCATCATGACATAGGTTTGCTTGCTCGGATTAGAACCGTCCGTAAATGAGAATCTTGGCCATCGCCGCCTTTTTTTCCTCAGGAGATAGGTTATCCAGGGAATCGACGTAATCATTGAGAGATCGTATCGAACCTGAGGAATCTCCTCCGCTTTTCAGTACGGGAGTAAAGGACGCCCTGATCTCCATATTTTGATGAACCTCAAGTTCAATTGACGGTTCTTTTGAATAATTTTCATCCACACCCGTCCAGCCTGCAAATTCAAACCCCTCATCCGCAACTGCTTCGATGGTTACTTTCTCCCAACGGTAAAAAGAGCCTCCTCCCATCACACTCCCTCCGATCTTGGGTTCCACGGACACCGTTATCAGGTATGGGAAGTCGAGCTCAAACCACTCCATATGGGAATAGTCAAACAATCTCGCAGGGAAAACCTGACGGTCGAGATAAGTCCACTCCTGTCGCCCGAGCAGGTACAAATGGGGAAAAAGCTCGGTATTTGTCCAGACCCATCCCAACCCGTCACGATAAAACCAGATATCACGCTCCCCACGCTGCTCCACAAACAGCCAGCCCAGATTCTCATGATGCACCCACGGATAGAAGGCTCCAAAATAATGCCCGAACCACCCTGCCCTTTTCCAACCCGCTCCGATATCGGCACCATCGGTGAGCATTTCAACGGAATCTCCACTCAACTTCTCATACTCCACTTTGAACACGGTTTCCACTGACGATCTAGCGGAATCCGTCGCACGTACTCGAATACTCAATGCAACACTTTCCGCTACCTTATCCTCTCCTGTAAAGTGAAGGTTACCGTAGGCATCTATTTCAAACATTTGATTGTCCTCTGCTCCAAAACCATCGACAAGAACTAATTCATGCTCATCCGACTCATCCTCGTCCGTAACCGTAAATTTCCCGGGCATAAAACTGTCCGGATCATCACCCCGCACCAGTAGTTCTCCCTCAAAAAGAATTTCTTCGGGTGGATGATTCACGTCGATTAGGCTGACTTCAAAAACTCGGCTCTTCGATTGATTCCCATCCTTCTGCCCCAATACATCGATAATCAGGTTGTAATAGCTCAAACGATCATAATCGAGCTCAACCCTTGTTCTCAAAAATCCCAGATTATCGATCTCAAAAAGTGAATTGGGATCAATGATTGAAAACTCATAGCTCGCATTCAAATCCTCATTCATTGGGTAGAATTGACCAAACATCGTACCTACTGGGGCGTTTTCCATGACCATAAGTGGTGTTGCATTGAAATCGAAGTATTGCTCATCCGAAGTTTCCGATTCATTCAGGTTAATGATTCGCACGGGAAAGCTGCGGATCGCAAAATGATTGGTTTCACTTTTGGCAAGCACCTCGACCATTATTTCTTCGAGATTGAATTCCTCATAATCGAGAATGATCCTTGTGAGGAGGGTTCCATTCTCATCAATCTCAAAAATATCCGCATTCGAATTCAGACTGTATTCCACTTCCGTATCATCGGAAATTCCACCGGTGACAAAAAATTGCCCGACTATTGAGCCCGCGGGAAGATTTTCCTCAATGACGAGTTCATTCGCATCAAAAAGAAAAGGATCCGTCGGTTCAACCGTTTCCGTCTCATCATCATGCATCACCTGCACCTGAAAAATCTCTTCTGCAGAAGCGTTGTTCTCATCCCGCACACCAACTCTTATCGAAACATGGGATAAGCTGGTATCCATTTCAAAGTCTTCTGCCGTATCCAATGTTCCATTCTCATAAAGAACAAATTTGCCGTTCGCTTCATCTCCCTCCCCTTCAGCAAGGTAAAAGACTAGTACGCTTTCCGTGGGAGCAGTGGCATTGAACTCACCCACCCTGGTGCCTTCGGTTGCATTCGCATCAACTTGTAGCTCTCCCAGAGCACTCAGTCCCAATGGAACGGGCATTTCCTCACTTTCATTCTCATCAATCACCTCCACCTCAAAGATTTCCTCAATAATCTCATTAGCCGAATCCATTACCGCAACTCTCAATGATAGAACAGGGCTGGATTCATAATCGTAAATCATTGCCGATCTAAGGACACCATTGGATTCCAGTGTGAAAAGAGAATTATTGTCATCCCCATCACCAGCAATCAGAAAGTAAAACAACGGCTGCTCCTCCGGGTCCGTTGCATTGAACTCACCGATCAAACTTCCGATTGGCATATTTTCAGCAATCGATAGGTTTTCAATTGCGTTAAGATCATTGGGCGGAAGGTTTTCCATGGAATCATTAAGGTCCAAAATCATTACTTCGAAAACTCCAGATGTAAGTAAGTTATCCTCATCCGAAACTCCAACACGCACAAAAAGATTCGTTGTTGCCTCGTAGTCAAACTCCTCGGCGCTTCTCAGTGTACCGTTTGATTCAAGCAGGAATTTTGAGTTATCAAGCGAATCATCCGTATTCATTAGGAAGTAATGAAGCGGTCCACCTTCCGGATCAACTGACCCAAAATTTCCGACAAAGGTACCCTCTGGTTGATTTTCATAAATCTCCAGAGGTGCGGTGTAATTCAGATCAATGGGTGGACTGCCCGTTGTTTCATCTGGGTCGTCCTGTACCTGAATCACAAAACTTTCTGAAATCATTTCATAAAATTCGTCGATCACCGCCACCCGAATGGAAAGAAATGCGTTGGATTCATGATCGAAACTCATTGCAGTTCGGAGAGTACCGTTCGAATCCATACTGAACATGGAGTTGTTTATTTCTCCAGCACCAGTGGTAAGCATGTAGACAAGTGCCCCTCCCTCCGGATCGCTCGCATTAAATTCGCCAACCACCGTTCCCGTTGGCATGTTTTCCATTACCTTAAGCGTACCGATTGAAACAAGATTCTCTGGAGGAAGATTAGGTTCGCTGAGATCGGTAACGAAAACAGTGAACGCATCCTCCACCGATGCCCCATGCTCGTCCATCGCCGCTACCCTTATGCTCAGCGACTGGTACGATTCATAATCAAACTGGGCATCTGTGGTCAGGGTCCCATTCGCATCCATCAAAAACAGGCTGTTGTTTGCGTCACCCAATCCGCTTACCAGATGATAACTAAGAGCGTCTCCGTCCGGATCCTGAGCCAGAAAAGTTCCCACAAAGGTTCCCGGCGGTTCGTTTTCCGAAACCTCCAATGTGCCCACATGATACAGTCCCACCGGTGCCTGATTTGGATCCGTCTCATTGAGGTCGGTCACGGCTACGATAAATTCATCCTCCACCGATGCCCCATGCTCATCCATTGCCGCTACCCTTATGCTCAGCGACTGGTACGATTCATAATCAAACTCGGCATCCGTGGTCAGGG
>NZKO01000088.1 GCA_002692535.1 Opitutia bacterium | reverse complement strand
ATACCGAGCCTTTTCCTGGCCTGTTCGGACAAATCATCGGGGATCTTCGTTAGAGATGCCATATCTGCTATAGTTTCGAGAATCAGCGTTAAGTTTTTAATGGAAATCTTTTCACGAAGTAGGTTCTGTAGCGTCCTTTGAATAATCCCAACATTGACCAAATCTGGAAGAAGCTCACTAACCAAGGTCGGGTTTTTATCTTTTATCAGGTCAATAAGCCTTTGGGTACCTTCTCTTTCCAAAATCAAATGAGAGTTCTTTTTTAAGACATCAGACAAGTGAGTAACAAGGACGGAAGATGGATCGACTACTGTACATCCCTCAACCTCTGCGTTTCTCTTATCATCTTCAGGTATCCATGTAGCCTGAATACCAAAAACGGGCTCAATACAGGGAATACCTTTAAGTTTAGAAATATCGCCATCCCCCATATTCATGGCCATTACGCGATCAGGAATGATTGTGGATCTCTCCAATTCCTTCCCTCTGAGCAGGAATCTGTACTCATTTGGCTCAAGTTCAATACTATCCCGCACTCCAATTGTGGGTAAAAGCATACCCATTTCTTTAGCAAAATTAGTTCTTGCACCAGTAATTCTGTCGAGTAAATCGCCACCTTTTTTCTTATCTGCCAAAACTAAAAGCCCATAACCCATCTCAAGTGCGAACACTTCCTGTTCAATGGCAGTCTCAACCGGAGAAAGTGCCTTGTCAGGTTCTGCCCCCAAAGCTCCGTCTTGCTGAGTTTGTTGTCCGACCGCATGAGAGGAACTTCCACCGTCAAGTGCTTGTGGGCTTGAGATTTCGCTCAGAGTAGGTTCTTCGAGAGACTTTTTGTGGAGTATGTATGCTACACCGAAACAAGCCATTGAAAGGATAAAGAATGGCCAGAAGGTTTCTGACAAAAAGAAAGCAAACGCCAGCAGCAATACACCTGAGATAGCAACTGCCTTAGGGTAAATTAATAACTGCTTTCCTACGAATTCGCCAAGATTAGCTTCTTCAGAAGATCTTGTTACCAAAATACCAGCTGCGATTGAAACAATAATTGATGGAATCTGACTGACAAGTCCGTCACCGATTGAAAGAATCGTATACGTTTGCAAAGCATCAGTTATAGGTAAGTCACGCTGGAAAAACCCGATCAAAATTCCACCAATGACATTTACAACAGTGATGATTATACCAGCAATAGCATCACCTCTGACAAATTTGCTGGCACCATCCATAGAACCATAAAAGTCAGCCTGCTTCTGAAGTTTCTCACGCTTTTCAATAGCCTGTGCTTCCGTGATAATACCGTTCTGCATCTCAGCATCAATTGACATTTGCTTACCAGGCATAGCATCAAGAGTAAACCGAGCAGAAACCTCTGCAATCCTACCTGCACCTTTTGTAATAACGACAAAATTGATAACCACCAAAATAAGGAAAATGACAGCACCGACAACATAGTTACCGCCCACAACAAATGTTCCGAAGGATTTAATAACAGATCCAGCATCTGCATCTAATAGTATTAAACGAGTGGAAGCCACATTCAAACCTAGTCGATAGAGAGTTACTGCGAGGAGCAGAGTTGGAAAAACTGAGAATTCGGAAGGATCCTCTAGATAAATTACCGTTAAAAGTATCAGAATTGAAATTCCGATACTAAAAACAAGAAGAATACTCAAAAGATCCTTATGAACAGGTATAACCAAGAGGAAAATTGCCGCTATTACACCAGTAACAAAAGCAAGCTCGGTGCTACCTCCGAACCCTGAAAATTTGGATCTTAGATTATTAAAAAAATTGTTCACCCAAAAGAAATAGAACGAGTTGATTTGGCCAGCAAACGTCTAGCTTTCAACCTGTGAAAATAATAAGAATGTTTCTGATAAACATCTGCAAGTATTTGAGCAACAACTTGATAGAGCTCAACTGGGATTTTCTCGCCAATTTGTCCAAGGGCATACAATGTTCTTGCCAATGGTTTGTTTTCAACCATGGGGACATCGTACTCTTTAGCTATTACCTTTATCCTTCTTGCAACCATATCATAACCTTTAGAAACTACAACTGGAGCAGAATCCGTGCCCTTTTCATACTTTAATGCGACAGCGAAGTGCGTAGGGTTAGTAACTACAACATCTGCAGTTGAAACCGAATCCATTCCAGCATTGGAGAGGATTTCCGCTCCTCTTTGCCTAAGCTTTTTCTTTATTTCTGGATCAATATCCTTCGCTTTAGCCTCATCCTTAACCTCTTGTTTGGTCATTTTCATCTCCTCTTCGTGCTCTTTCTTCTTAATTATAAAGTTGATAACTGCAATTATAAGAAGGAAAAGTACAACAATGGTAAACATCACCAAAAACAACTTGTAAATGAAAATCAGAACATGCTGGATGGGAATAGGCGCGTAGAAGATTGGATGGTCACTAAAGATCAGCATAGTAAACCAAACAACACTTCCAAGAGCACAAAATTTTAGAAAATCGATAGCAAATGCCTTTAAACCTTTTATACCAAAAATCTTCTGTGCTCCAGTAATTGGATTAAATTTGCTGAGCTTGGGTGTTATGGCACCTGGTGTATAGCTAAAACCTGTCTGGCATCCTTCTGAAATGAAAGCGGCGAAAAAACAACATGCCAGCAATGGCCATACAGTAAATGACAACTGCCAAAAGGATTCCGTAAGAGTATAAGCAACCCCTTCATGATTTAGATGAATGGATTCAAGATTCTCAAAAATTCCCTTAGTGAAATCTCTCAAAACAGCAGCCTTGGCAGGGGCAAAGAACAACATGCAAAGCAAACCTGCAAGAAGCGTAAGAGTCATNGATATCTCCGGAGCTTTGGCAAATTGCCCCTTGTTTTTAGCCTGACTCAATCTTTTCTGNGGTNGGNGGCTCGGTTTTGGAACTTTTATCTACATCAGACATAATCAAAAAANNCNTAAAANTTAGTTCACTGNATAATGCCCAACATCGCTTCGACCGATCTTCTAGAATTATCGAGGATGTAGGAAGTCAGAAGTAACAAGCACGAAACCAGAAGAATCAGACCACCAAGAATTCTGACAGAGAAACTAGTCATAAAAACATTCATTTTTGGCACGGCTTTGCCCAATACCGCAAAGGAAACATTCACAAGGAAATTAAAAGCAATAAATGGTGCTGCCATCAATGTTCCAATAACAAAAACTCTGGAAACTTCCCCAACAAATTCTTGCATCGGATTCGCGGAAAGGAAAAAATTTCCAATGGGCAGAATCTCGAAACTCATAATGAATGCCTTTATCACATCGTAGTGAATTCCTGCCACGAAGAAAATCAGCAAGCTGAAATAGAACAGAAGCGTGGTGATGGTCGCATCACTGGTACCAAGCAAAGGATTAACACTGTTACTGGCCATCAGACCAATCTCATAAGAAATAAGATGTCCGGCCAACTCCACGGCGAAGAAAATCATCCTGACAGTCATTGCCAAAAGAAGTCCAATGCAAATCTCATTCATTGATAAAAGAATGACACCGGCAAAGTTGGTTGCCAGCTCTAGGTTTGCCGGAATCAAGGGATTAATGATTAGAGCAAGAATAAGACCAAATGAAGTTTTGATTTTTGTGGGAAGCATTCTTCCGGCAAAAAGGGGAATCCCCATAAAAAAAGCACCCGTTCGCAGAAATACAAGTATCCAAACTACAATTTCACCCGCCTCAATTGTCATTGTGCCATATTGGGGATCAAATTGAACATGGAAACGGCAAAATCCACAAGTGTACGAAGAATGAAATTAGCGGACAAAATAATCGCAAGAGAAACGCATACTAATTTCGGCACAAAAGTGAGTGTCTGCTCTTGAAGACTCGTTATCGATTGAACAAAACTCACAGTCAATCCAACAACCAAAGCTGTACCTAATATTGGAACGGCAAGAAGTAGTGCCGTCTGCAAAAGATTTCTCATGATGTCAACTGCAAGTTCCAATGTCATATGCTTAATCCCTTATGCAATGTTAAAGCTGTTTACCAATGACTGAACGATTAGATACCAACCATCGACAAGAACAAAAAGCAACAATTTGAATGGCATTGAAATAACAACTGGTGGCATCATCATCATTCCCATCGACATCAATGAGGAGGCTACAATAAAATCAACAATAATAAATGGGATGAAAATCAGAAAACCCATTTGAAAAGCAGTTCTAAGTTCACTCAAAACAAAAGAAGGTACCACAATGCTTAGCGGAAGTTCATCTCGTGTCATTGCTCCCTGACGGGAAATCTCTAGAAAAAACTGGGCGTCTTCCTGTCGCGTTTGATTCAGCATAAAATCCTTCATGTAAGCTGTTGCCGTTAACAAAGCATCTCCAGACTTCATGGAAGCGTCCATGTATGGGACAACAGCATTTTCATAGATCTTATCCCAAACCGGTCCCATGAGAAAAAAGGTCAGAAATAGAGCAAGACCAACAATGATTTGACTGGAGGGGGCAGCATTAACTCCGACCGCATTCCGTACGAAACCCAACACAATAATTATTCTAGTAAAGCAAGTCATCATCATGATCACGGAAGGTCCCAAAGTTAGGATGGTCATTGCGACCACCAATTGTATCGCTACACCAAAATCCCCCTCCTCATTCGATCCACTAACGTCAATTCGCAAACCAGGAGAACCCGTTCCTGAAGTCTGCCCTTGAAGATCAAAATTTAAACAAAGTAGGCATATACCCAGCAAAGCTAATATGTTTATTCTTTTGCCTAGCATTTTAGTTTTCAATTGTCACTTACCACAGCATCACTTTTTGGCTTTTCATTCTGAGTTACTACTTGAGGAAGTTTTGCAAGGTTTTGAAAGCTGTTTGGACCGATGCCCAGAAGAAATCTGTCTTTATCACACTGAGCAATCACCAAGTACTGCCTGTTTCCCAGAGAGCATGAGTCTGCAATTCTAATTCTACCATCTCCTTTCATTTGGGAGTTGATAATCTTATTTTTGTTAAAACGGGTTATGAAGAAACCTATGGCACCCAATATGCAAAGGAAAGCGATTACCTTTAGCCATAGTACCTGAGTATCAACCTGATCAGTTTGCGAAAGGAAGTATACAAAATCAATTGAAGAAATTGATTGAAACATCTCCATGACAACAGCAAAAAAAGTTGTCCACTTATGCCACTGAATTAACGATTTCCGTGATCTTTAAGCCGAATTTGTCGTCAATCACAACAACTTCACCGTGTGCAATTAACTTACCGTTTACCATGAGACTTACAGGGTCTTTAGCATTTTGCTTCAATTGTATTTGAGCACCCGGACTAAGTTCAACCACTTCCTTCATAGGCAATTCGGCAGTTCCCAACTGAACGGTCATGTCGACCTTCACATCCATTACGATGTCTAATTTTTTATTATCCATGATTTTTTCCAATAAGTTTTTTTCCTTCTGCCGTGCTGCTGTTTACTTGAAATGCAACTTGATCTCCATCTAATCCAATTTCACCAACAAAACAGGTATTTCCAGCAATCCTAAGATTAGTTTGAGTCAACAAATCTGGATTCAGTTCCAAAACATCACCCACTTCGAGATTTGCAACATCCCTCAAGGTTAATTGAAACGCATCCCATTCGGCAGAAATATCCACTGGAATGTCATTGTAGGTTTCATGCCATCGTAAAGGTTTGGAATTCTTCTGCTTTTCACTGGATGGTACTGCTTGTAGTAATCTGCTTAGAACAGGTTCCATGGTGTAGTAAGGAACAGCGATTCTTAAGGGTCCAGACACATCTCCAAAAGATGCCTCCAGCACAAGCACCAACATCATTGCATCTGGAGGTGAGGTTTGAAGAAATTTTCCCGTACTCTCAGTTCCTACAATACTGGGATTAAGTTTCATAACCGTGTTCCATTGATTACACCATTCCTCTAAAATTATTTGATTAAAATCTTCGACAAGTGCCTTTTCTATGTCGGTCAAACCTCTTTCTTCTGGATTTGTTGAACCTCTTCCACCAAGAATTCTGTCGACCACTGTTGCAGACAAGTGAGAGTTCACATCCAAAACTCCAACCCCATTCAATTCTTGAAGTTTGAAAAGGGTAACGCAAGAAGGAGATTTAATCGAATTCGTAAAATTTGCATAGAGATCGGCATTCAAATCCTCCAATTCCAAGTTGAACTCAGTGCGAAGGAACATGGATAAGTGACCTGAAAGATAATAAACGAATTGTTCACATTTGGTTTTCAAATGATTTATGTCACTGTCAGTCAGAACAATTGGATTGGTAAAATCATATCTCTTTATGCTGATCTCACTGTGATCTGTAAGTTTGGTGCCATCATATAAATATAATGGACCCGTTTCGACCGAACTGCCTATCTCGCTTAAGTCGAAACTCTCGTCATTGAAATCTGCTTCATCTGAGGCCATGATTTGATAAAAAGAAAATCTTTATTGTACAACAAACTGCGTAAAGTAGATATGCCTAATCAAATCACTTTCACCATCACGATATTTCTTCAAAACTAGTGAAAAAGATTTGTGCAAGTCAACCCGCACTCTTTCTTGGAATCCGTCAACCTGTGCATCTTCGTAGGTGTACCCACCCATTATAGCTAAGGCTTTGTCCCTAATTCTATGCTCATTCATTTCAAGAACTTTTTCGAAATCGCCGGCCAATCCTTCTAATCGAAGCCCAAGATTGATGTAACGCGATTTTATTGGACCTCCGAGATTTGTTATCAGTGCATCAAGCTCATATGATTTTTCCTCTCCAGTTGGTTCCATATTCAAAGGTTCTCCGCCTTGAGTAACTTGACTTACGCTATCGGTCTTGGGCTTGTTTATTTCGATCATTACATACATGGCACCAACTGTAAGAGCTGGGGCCAGAATGATAGCTATTAGGGCTGGGACGAGATTTCCCCCTTTCCCTTTAGATTGGGAATTATTATCGTCAGCTGGTAGTTCGTCTAATTGTGCTGCACTCATATGGACATGGAATCGGTTATTTAGGATTACTAGCGTTTGAGGTTGATGGCTTCTTGCAAAATGGAATCAGATGTAGTCACAACTCTGGAACCGGCCTGAAAAGAACGCTGGTGAGAAATCATAGTTGCAAATTCATTTGTAAGATCAACGTTTGAAAGCTCAAGGGAATATTGCTTGATTTTACCATTGGATCCATTGGCAGGAATAAAATTACCAACCAAACCGGCAAGATCTTCTCCCGGCGAACCGTTGGAATAGAATCCATTTCCAGCTCGACGGAGGTACTGAGGAGATTGAAAGTTGACCAATCTAATTTGTCCAACATTTCTGATAATATCCTCGGTTGCTCCATTGGCGTCGGTCAAACTGACAATCAGATTAACCTTGCCGTCTTCTTCAATTCTCCTCGAAATTAGAGTTTCACCATCTTGAAGAGCAAGATTTACCAAACCATCAATTCCTTGCAATTGATAGCGATATTGATCACGAGTTACAACATTACCCTGAACGTCTTCTTCGAATGCACCCGCTCTTGTGTAAAAAACTTCTGCCGTGGTAGGATTAACAACTTCAAAAAAACCACCACCATTGGGTAGTGCCTCTCCCTGAATTGCAATATCTAAATCCAAACCCGTAGTTTCAATGGTGCCTTGATTGAAGTCCGATGAAATAGAGCCTACATGAACTCCAGTACCATGTTGTTGTAGGTTGTTGTTTGAAACTCCGTCAGCACCCGATTCAGCATCATTAAGATGCAGATAAAAGTTATCGGAATAATTAGCTCTAGCAGATTTGTATCCTAAAGAATTAACATTCGCGATGTTATTACCCAATACCTGCAGTCCTTGCGTGAGGCTTTTCAGTGCTGATACACCGTTGTGTAGAGATGAAATCATTTTGCGTTTGGATTATTTAGGCTGACTTTGGTGATCTGCTCTGGATCATAACGGTTACCATCGACAGTTACAGTCAATTTACCATCTTCTGATTTTTCAACGGATGAAACCAAACCACTTTTAAAAGTAGCTCCATCATCGATCTCCACATACTTGCCCAAATAAGATTGTGACACCATGTTGCTGTGAGAGTCTGCAAATGAACTAAATCCCTTTGAGAACTGTTGCATTTGTTCAAGTGATGCAATGTTGGCCATTTGGGAAATAAATTCCGTATCCTTCATTGGTTCAAGAGGGTCTTGATTGGATATTTGGGCTGTAAGAAGTTGTAGAAAATCATCCATCTGCATGTAGGAACCTTCTCTCTTGGGGGAATTGATGGAAGAAACGCGAGGGTTTTCTTGGATACTTGATGCGATAGATTCAATCATGATGAGTAATTATTGAAGTGATGGTCCATTTGAGCAAAGGAATCAAATTGGAGAACATTGAGCATGTTTTCGTTTCGGTTTAGAGACTTCTCCATCGCTAATGCGATCTTGTTTAGAAAATCTTTAAATACTCCACCCGGATTGATAAAGCATAAGGTGGATCCTTCAGGATCCTTTTGAAAGCGAACACCAAGTGTTTTTCCATCTGGCATATCCAAGGAAAAACGAAAGATTTTCTTTCCTGAGAACTCGGAAGAAGAAATTCTTGGTAAAATCTTATCTCCAAACAGATTAACCAAATTTTTTGCAAAATGTGAAACGTCATTATTTTTGTTTTCTAAATCAACAGAAATTAGATTCATCAAATTCGCATTAATGTAGTTGGACATGCCATAATTTAAAGCACTTTTCGTGCCAGCATTTTCTCTAAAGCCACCTTCATCAAATGTTGAATCACTGCATTGTTCGTCTGATTTTATATTAGTTTGCTTCAAATTCCTACTAGTAAGACGAGAAGAAGTTGATTGCGATTTGTTGTGAGCTGATATTTTCGCGGGTAATTCATTTTGAATCAGCAACTTGGATTGAGTGGCATATTGGTTAAAGCCAATATTGGGCTGAATCCTCAAATTCTTATCACCACTCGAGCTTTTTGATAAAGCCACAGAAATGGTCTCCCCAGGAGAGTTACCCCTTACATTGAAGACTGTGGATTTTTTAGCTTTTTTCGAAGAATTCTCCTTAGAAAGATAAAATTCTTTGCTAACTGAGCGAGACCCCTTATCAGAAGAAGATGCTTTTGTTCCTAAATCTCTTAGTGAATCTTTAACCGAAGACGCATCCTTGGAAGACTTATTGGTAGCACTTGTTTTAGTAAAATGAGTCTTTTCTGGCATCCAAAATGAACCATTCCTTCCAATCTCATGCCTTTCAGCACTCCCACTTATATTAGCATGCCCTGGAGCGATTGATTGCATATTAATTCTGAAAAGGAATATTGGCAGCGTCTGCACTTGGAAGCAAACCCCTGTCTCTCATGGATAAAGCATCCGCCAATTCTATCAAAATATCTTCATCACTATTATACATGAATGCAATGATTGGAGCCTTCTCATCTGGTTTAAGGGTTTCAAAAATTGACAACGCCTCATCAAATCTTCGGTTTTGCCTCCAACTTTGGATCTCAATGCTTGCCACATCTGGTCCCATTTCAATCCATCTTCTTGCAGTGTCCTTGTACTGCCTCTCCTGCTCCTCCGACAAATCGTCACCCTGACTATTCTCGAAATCTTCCAATTTCTTAACAACCTCATCCTGCAATGAGGAAAGCTCCTGTTTTTGTTTTTCCAAAGAGGACAATTCCATTGTGATTGCTGATTCCCGAGCATCCAACTCCTTCTCACGCTCAAGAAGCTTGTCCTTCAACGCAGCAAGTTCTTTCGATAATTGATTCATCGAATGGGTCTCCGCTGGAGAGTAACTCGTATCATCGGCATCAAACTCAATACTGGTAAAAACCGCTTCCTCCTTGGGTGGCGGTTTGAGGATATCCTTATTCAAAAAAAACATAACGCCGGCGACAATGGCTGAAAGAACAACTGAAATCGCCGAAATGAATGCAGGTTTTATATTCATAATTATTATCTTNTATTCGAGTTAAAATTAAANCGTGAATTGATCACATCTTCCAAGGCAAGCTCCTCTCGACTAGTTTGCTCCTCAATATGAGCAGACTCCTGTTTTTCCTTTAGTCTAGAGACACTCTTCAATGCATTATCAGCATCTAAAAATTTNAGTCTCAATTTATTTTCATTCGCTTTAGCCTCTTCAATACTATGATTGGTCGAATCAATTTTTTTCTTCAAATTAACAATTGCNGCCTGATTCGGCACATCCGTGGAAGGTGAAAAGACTTTTTGGCGTTGTTTCGAAATATCTTTTTGCAGATCACCCAAGGATTTGTTTAGGGAGTCTAATTTTTTTTCCAATTCCTTACTTGCAATTATGCTTCTTGCATATGAAGCAAGCGCATTTTTTCTCGCACCCTCTCGTAAAAGAAGAATTGGCTCAAGTCTGAAACTAAATGCTCTCATGCAAAAACGGNCGACAATTGCTCAAGCGACTGNTTACGGNTCCATAGTTCATCGTACCTTTGACGCAAGAATTTTTCAATTTCTGGAAATTTCTCGATTGCCAAATCTATTTTTGGATTGGAACCCTTCACATATGCCCCAACATTAATCAAATCTTCATTTTGCTTATAGAGCGACAACAAGTCCCTGACNTTGGAAATGAGAGAGATCTCATTTTCTGAGCATACGGCACGATCGAGTCTGCTTACGCTCCTCAGAATATCAATCGCCGGAAAATGATTCGCATTTGCGAGTTTTCTACTTAGAACAATGTGCCCATCCAAAAAGCCTCTTACAGCATCGGCAACAGGTTCATTCATATCATCTCCCTCTACCAAAACCGTGTAAATGGCAGTAATTGCACCCATATCATTCGTACCAGTTCTCTCGAGCAACTTGGGCAAAACGCTAAATACTGAGGGTACATAACCCCTGGAAGCTGGAGGTTCTCCAGCCGCAAGACCTATTTCTCTTTGAGCCATGGCAAACCTTGTCAAAGAGTCCATCAACAGTAAAACATTCTTACCATCATCACGAAACCCTTCCGCAATGGCAGTGGCAAGATTTGAGGCACGAATTCTCATTGGAGCGGTTTGGTCAGATGTAGAGACAACAATTACCGACTTAGACAATCCTTCAGCGCCCAGATCATTCTCAATAAACTCGCGCANCTCCCTACCCCGCTCTCCCACTAGTGATATTACATTAACATCCGAAGATGAACCACGGGCAATCATTCCCAAAAGAATAGATTTACCAACCCCACTTCCAGCAAAAATTCCAACCCGTTGCCCGATGCCAAGTGGAATGCAAGTATCAATTGATTTGATACCTGTACTAAAGGAATCGCGAATTAACATTCTTTCAAGCGGATTGGGTGGTTCTGAATGAAAACCTTCACGATCTTCGGTCAAAAGTGGTCCTTTACCGTCAATTGGTCGCCCCATTCCATCAATCACTCTACCCAGCAAAGCGCTTCCAGAAGGAACACTATTGGAGTTTTTACGAGAAATCACCTTACAACCAGGATGAATTGAGTGTACACTGTCGAGAGCCATCAAAAGCACTGAATTTTCNTTAAAACCCACAACCTCTGCCTCCATTTCGAGATTATGTCTCTCCGAGACGATGGTACATACTTGACCAATGGTTACTTCAGGTCCTTCTGATTCTAGTATCAACCCAGTTACATTACGAATAGTTCCGATCTTATCAAAGGCACGCGTGCCACGGATACCACTTTCAAGAAGAGAGAATCTTTTGTTAAGCGAATCAATCATGCCCATTCAGTTGTTCACTGACCTTCCTTAATTTAGTGGAAATACGACCATCCAGAAGACCAAATCTGCTTTTTATCTGACAATCGCCAGTTTCAAGNCTTTCGTCTTCGAAAAACTTAACGTTTGGATAACCCTCAAGCAAACTTTCATCACCATCCAGACCTTCGAAAATNCCTGCAATTGCACTTGCAAANCCGCCATCATCAGAATCATTTTGAATTTCAGANTCTTTTTTTCTACTTAGTCCCTTCAATAAATCCAAATCAGATTTACAAAGATAGACGTCAAGTTTCTCATCATCTCTGGAAAACTCATTGATCATGGAAGTAACTATTGTTTTAACAGCCTCTGCATCGATCGTGATTGAAGGAAGAACTCTCTCTGTGACTGCCATGACAAGATCAGGCAGTCTCCGCTCAAGTTGCAAAAGGGTGTCTTCTACCTTCTTGTTCAATTCTTCCAAAATGGAATTTTGCCTTTCAGCATAATCAAGACTTAATTTATCCACCTCCTGAGAGTAGAAATCAGTGGCATCTTTTTTACCACTCTCATAAGAAGAAGAATTTTGCTCTTTCACAACCTCATGATCGAGAAGAGGTTGCCCATGAAACTTAACCTCAAAACTTTTGGGGGGAGAAGGAAAAAAAATTGACTTATTGAATGACAACGTCGCTGCCCCCGGTATCAAGAATTATCTCTTCATCTTCTTCTAACTCACGGACAATTTGTATTACTCTATCCTGAGCAGATTCGATCTCAGTCAATCTCTTTGGACCCAAGAAAGATAATTGCTCTTCCACTGCCTCCACCGCTCGCTTGGACATTGTAGCGTAGATCGCTTTTTTCAATTCACTTGAAGCATTCTTCA
The DNA here is from genome assembly GCA_002692535.1 of Opitutia bacterium. GTDB lineage: Bacteria > Verrucomicrobiota > Verrucomicrobiia > Opitutales > Seribacteraceae > Seribacter. The sequence goes on along the minus strand of NZKO01000088.1, from coordinate 6,832 downwards.
GGGCAATAATNAAATCATCTTGATCAACTTCTTTNGTTACCTTTGCAATATCTCCTGGGCTAAGTCTGACCAGATCCTCAAAACGGAACATTCTTTGTCTTATTGACCCACCCAGTTTGGGATTTCGTTTTTCGATACTTTTTAGAAGCTCTTTACTGTTTTCCTTATCAAACCAATTCAGCAAATCAGCAGCCGACTTAACTCCACCTGTCTTGATTCTGGGAGATTGCTGCTTCTTACCCATTCTGGATTCCAGCGTAGAAGCAACCAGTTCGATCTGGTTCATCGGAGTGGTTTCCATGGCAGCAATCCTTTCAACAACTTGCTCTTGAATATTTGGCGCCATCATTTGCAATACTTCAGAACCTTTATCAGATTCAACATTAGCTAAGACAAATGCGATTGTTTGAGGCTGCTCAAACCGGAGCACATTATGAATTTGTCCAGAATCCATCTCTTTAATGTCTTCCATGAAATCGAGATTATCACGAACAGGAGAGATGCGNTTCATCATATTGTTTGCCTTGAACTCTCCGTGAGCAAGTTCAAGAGTTTTCTGTGCAAAATTCACTCCTCCAAGATTGGAATTAACACTTGATTCAATTAATTCGGAAAACTCATCTAATACACAGTCCTGTAGTTCTTGATCAACAATTGGAAAATCACTNATTTTCTTACAAATGTTTTCAGCATCCTTGGAGTCAAATCTCTTTAGCAGAGTTGATGAAGCATCTGGACCAAGAGCAATCATCAATAATGCCATTTTCTCGATCCTAGACATACTGGAGTAGCGATCCTGTACGCTCTCCTCTTCTTGAACTTCCTCCATGATAGAATATGGGTTAGATTATTTTGACCCAGATTCCAGATATCTCCGCAAAGCAACACTTACATTGTCGGGTTTTTCCTGAATCAAGTCATTGAGTAATTCGGGAGTCAATCCACCACCCAACGCCTTTGTACCAGATAAGTACTGAGAATCATCTTCACCTAGTATTTGCACTTCTGCGTCATTGGGTTTGAATTTTTTAATCATCCTCAAGAAAACCATGAAAATGACAATAGCCAATACCACACCAAAGAGGTTTTTCAAATGCGGTCCGTANGTATCGAGGATTCTCTGAAATTGATTTAAGGTTTCGCCACCAGGGCCCACAAAAGCAGGNAGGAAATCCACCTCATGAACTGTAATGTGCGTGGCAAGATCAACTTGATCAAATCTTGCACCTATAGCATTTACCACCGCATCGTGTATACCCTGAATTTGATCTGGTGAACGGGGAGACTCGCCTTTGGCAATGAGCACTGCAGCACTACGTCCGATAATTGCACCAGGTTCCTGCATCTCCTCCTTCAATGTCCGACTAATTTCAAAGTCAGTAGTTTTGGATTCCCGCTTTTCATCAGACTGAGCAGTAATTGGTTCTTGTTGTGTTGCATCTTGGTTCACATTAGGAACATTCGCACCCATTCCCGCAGCATTGCTTTGTGGTTGAGTTTCGACCGTGGTTGCCTCATCCTTATCCGATGTTGTGGTCCTTGGCACCGATCCATCAGGATCAAACTTNTCGTCAAGCATAGTAGATGATTTCGTATCAAGGTTAACCGAAACTCTTGCTACTACCTGATCTCTTCCAACAATTTTAGCAAGCATGGTTTCGATTTTTTGCTCCAGTCTTCTTTCCTGNGATTGATAGGCTTTCATCATTTGCCCAGCGACTCCAGCNACTCCACCTTCATCTCCTTCCTCAGATAAGACNTTTCCTTGATTATCCATCACGGAAACTGATGATTTGTTTACACCCTTAACTGCTCTAGCGACCAGAAATTGAATAGCATTCACATTATTGCGATCCAGAGTATTTCCACCAGTATCTACATAGACAGAGGCACTTGGACGGTCATTGGGATCCTCNCTGAGAAGTAAATTGTTCTCCGGTTTCACAACAAATACCTTTGCCGAGCGAATCGAATCCATCATGGAAATTGTGCGAGCCAATTCNCCTTGTANNGCACGNGTATGATTCGTTCTCTGCACAAAATCACTGATTCCAAAGTTTCCTTCATCAAAGATTTCAAAACCAACATCACCCGTCTTGGGTAAACCCTTGATTGCAAGTTCCATTCTCATAGCAGTGCGATGCTCTTCTGGAACAAGAATTGAGTCACCGGCTTCATTGTATTCAAANGGNACTTGATTGGTTTCCAAAATGTCCACAACCTCACCAAGGTCAGNTGCGTCAGCACCGCTTACCAGGATGCGCATTTTGGAAGAGCCACCACCATTCCAATTCAAAATTAGAACTGACATTGCCAATACGCCAACGAGGGCGATGACAACAGTCGCTTTTTTAGAGTTGGGAAGGTTATTCCAAATTTCAAGGAGTCTGGTAAATCGGTCTTTCATTTATACTTAAACAGACATTTTCATTAGTGTTTGATAGGAGTCCACCAACTTGTTTCGGACTTCGATCATTAGGTTAAAAGCAACGCCTGCCTCCTGAGATTTAACAACGGCTTCGTGAATATTGTCAGATCTTCCCAAAATAAGATCCTGTGTTTCTCTTTTTGAAATTTTCTTCTTTTGATCAACTCCTTTGATAAAATTTTCGAACATCTGGGCAAAACCGGGTGCATTCACTCGTTCTGTTGGGGTCGTTTTATCGATAGCCACCGGAAGGACAGCATTTGGGTTTTGCTGCCCTGTGGTATCGGCATTGATTCCGTATTCGAAATTTTGCGTCAATCGTGTTGCAGCAACATTTGGCCTAATGTTCGGATTTTGCCCGAGTAAATCAGATAAACTTGGAAGTGAAGAAATTTCGTTCATAGTAAATTATTTTCCGATCGACATAGCCTGTTGTGCCATCCTACGAGATGTTTTGACTACTGATAAGTTCGCCTCGTAGGCTCTTGAAGCACTTATCAAATCTACCATTTCCCTAGAAACATCAACATTTGGCATTTCAACCATACCATCCTCGTTAGCATGGGGATGGCCAGGATTGTATATCATTCTGCCAGGCGTATTGTCATCAAACACATCTGTCACTCGAACCCCTTGGTATAAATTCTCATCAACATAACCTGGAACTCTTCGTTCAGGAATCTTAACAAATTCTTCAAATGCGACTTCTTTGCGTTTGTAAACGTTTCCGTTGGCGTCTTGGGTGGTGTTTGAGTTCGCTATGTTTTGAGCAATTATTTCCAACCTGATTTTTTCAGCGGACAAAGCAGAACCAGTAGATTCAATGCCGGGAATAAGATTCATTGTCATAAATTAGGCCCTTCCCTTAATCGCAGTGTTCAAGGTTTTGATAGAACTTCCAACAGCTCTTGTTAAATACTCGTAGTTCAAAGCATTTCTGTTCATTGCTAGCATTTCCTCGTCAAGTTGCACAGTGTTGCCGTCCATTCTAACTGGCTTTGCTTGACGATCCTCAGCACTTCTCGGAAGCAACGCTTTAACTCTTCTAAAGTCTTTTCGATCTACAGCTCTTTTCAGTTCGACCGCAAAAGACTTGGGAAGATCCCTTCTCTTAAAACCAGGGGTTTCCACATTCGCCAAATTATTCGAAAGGGCTTCGTGACGAAGGTGCGTAGCATCGAGAAGTTTTTTGGAAATCAAATAATTTTCCTGACTGTAAAGATTATCTAGGATGGCTGTCATCGTCCATTACAATGCAAGATATATGCCAATCTATAGTAATTGTAATTGGCTTTTTTTTATTATTTCATAGCCTCGAAAACAAAAAATGGCTAAGAATTGAGCTAATAAGTGGATTAATTTATTTATTGAAAACATTTTTGAAGCCAAAACCAAAAAAATTCTCTTAAGTGAAATCTCCTAATTTTGAAAACTGCCAAGTTGCAATAAGTTATGACGATGGAAAAATTTTAGAGTTTTCCAAGGAGTTCTCTAACTGGTTGGGATTGCCTCGAAAGCAAATCATTAATCAAGGCTTCAGGCAGTTAATGATTCAACTTTCACCACAATGGGAAAAATTCCTGGTTACGAATTGCCAAAAGAAGACATTCAACATTTTTCTGCCGATTGAAAGCGATGCTCTCGGCGTTTCTCTATCTTTGGTTCCTTACAAAAAAAATGGACTATCTGTTGCTTCCATCTCACCTGCTCTTGCACCACATGATTCATTGAAGAATGCATTTCTGGGAGATATTATGAATAACCCCAAAGCAATAGCCAACACACTGATTAGGCTTCAAAAGGCAGAAAACCGTTTAAATGATTATGTAAGAAACTTTCCAGGAATTTTCTTTACCCAAAGAGTTGATTTAACCTTCAGTTACTTATCCAATGGAATTAGGAATTTTTTTCCTACTGAATATGGGAATTTTAGTAGAAATGGTAATTTGTATCTTGAAAAAATTGTCGAAAAGGACCGTGAATATTTCTTAAACGAATTAAAGAACAATTCGATGAGTAGAATGACATTCTCACTCAAATACCGCATCAAACTCTTTCCGACTAACCAACTCATCCATATTCTTGATGTTCGCACGCCAACCATCACAAGCGGTGGAAAATTATTAGGTTATGATGGGGTTCTGATTGACATTACCAGACAATCAATTGCAGAGCATAGATTGTCCAATTCCGTATGGAGAGAAAGTTTGACCACTCTTACGAATGGATTAGTCCATGATTTCAGTAACTTGATGGCGGGAATTTATTCAATCAGTGAACTTTATCATGGCATGATGGAGAAAGATGATCCGATGTCCAATGGAATGGGGCAGATTAAGAAAAGTTCGATGCAAGCACAGCAACTGGTTAGAAGAATTATTGATCTTCACAAAGAAAAGCCCACTTGCCGAGTTGTCCATGATTTAAGAATGTTGCTCAAAGACCAAATGGATTTACTTGAAATCATAATTCCACGTAGTTCTAAATTAAGCACATCTTTTCCAAACGAACCCTTACCTGCTCTGATTGAGGAAACAGGATTCAGACAAGTTATTTTGAATCTTGCAATCAACTCACGTGACGCAATTGAAAGAAATGGTAAGATTTCCATCTCAATGAGAAAAGTGGAAAAAGGAGAAACCATAATGCCTGGATATCAATCAAAGCAAACTACAGCAGATTGCATTGGGGCTGAAATTACCATCACCGACAATGGTACGGGAATAGACGAAAAACTATCAAAAAAAGTTTTTGATCCTTTTTTCACCACCAAAGAAGATTCTGGTGGGTCAGGTTTTGGCCTGTATAACTCAAAAATTTTCATGGATGACCACAATGGTCAAATTGGATTCAAATCAGAAATCGGCAAAGGAACTAGTTTTTTCCTATTTATTCCCCTTGTCGATAATTTCGAATCCCTTCAGCGCAAAAGAAAAAGAGCAAGAAAAGCAACCCGAGAATTCGTAAAATCAAGAAAAACGAACTTCAAATAAAATCACGAATATCGTATAAGACGGGATCACGAGATGGTTGCACCCTTATCTTTTTATTTTTTTTCTCTACCCTAGCATCTTTCTCAGACTCAATGTTTCCCTCTGGCAGATTCTCATTTTCATCAAGAACACTTCCCATATTTTCCTCAATTTGATCTGGAGAAACTCCTTCTTCGAGCTTTCTTAGAATCTCTTCCATCGGTTCATCCACCTTTTCGCCAGTCATTTCGCAAATTTTCCTCATCATCGATCCCATTTGGCGAGGATCAGGATTTTCATCATCAAGTCCATGCATTGACTTCTCAAGTTCCGACATGACTTGCTTTGCTTGAGATGATTCCATATCAGCAAACGGATCATCATTCGAAGTTGAGTCGCTTTCTGAAAGAACAGATTCTTGATCGGAATGTTGCCCCGTAATTGAAAAACCCGAAATGAGTTTTTCCATTTCATACTTTTCTCCGTCCGGACATCGAGGAACAGTTTCGCTGTCATGAACGCTAGGAGAAAAAAATTGATAAATTTTATTCGTATCAGGGGAATGGTACTCGTAAATGGGCATGAGAATCTATTGATTAATGCATTTACTTTTAACTTTAAAATAAAATGACGAAAATCAAAAATTTTCGAACCTTAAACAGAGTGGTACAGTATGCTGCTTTTCCAAACTCAATGTTGTTGAGAAAAATTCTTCCATTTTGCTATGTTGTTTTGCTGCAATTACTAACCGGAATACCCAAACCCAATACACTCCAAGACCGAGACTTCAACGACTTTGCCGTAACTTTTGCTTCACAAATTTTCGATTATCCATTTTGGATCCAAGACTTAAGCCACTTTCCGCTCTTTTTTATCCTCGCATGGTTTTCTCAGTGGTTTTGGCAGGAAAAGACCGATTCCACGAATAGAATTCTTAATCTAAAGGCCATCATTTTTGCAGTATTTTTTTCAATTTTTAATGAATTTATTCAAGCATTCATACCAGACAGGTTTCCTACAGCTGGGGATTTGCTAATGAACTTATTGGGCGTTGGCGTTGGAACTTATGTTTTCTTGCGTGTGTCTAAATTGGCAAAAAATCATTCATAAAATTTTCAGGGTTTTTTCCATTGCCCGCTCTCTTTCGAAAAAATTGGGATGTGAATGGTGAAAAAACGAGAAGAGTGGATGCGGTAGCGGGTGAGAAAGATTCTCTTGGTACATCTTTGCCAAAGCATCAATCAATTTACAATCTCGACCAATGATTTTAATGGCAAATTCATCTGCCTCATACTCGTGCCTCCTTGACCAGTAATTTGAAAGTGGAGCAAACCAGTAAGTAATGCAAGGCATGAATATGGAGAATGCCATAGCCATAGGCGTAAAAGAATGCAAATTCTCCACATTCAAGTTTAAACCTTGATAGAGATAA
>NZKO01000087.1 GCA_002692535.1 Opitutia bacterium | reverse complement strand
CCGTTTAAACTTACAGCATTCTTAGCAGGGCTAAGGGCATGGATCGAACAGACTGCCCCGGGAATGACGGTTTGGAGCAATCATTCACATAAAGGCCAAGGCTATGTTAAGATTGCCCCTGGAAAAGGTCTCGAAGATAGTCTTGTTAAGGAAGGGTCAGCTCCAATTGCCTTGTATTATGTCCCTACTGCCAAACTCCTAACGGTAAGTCTAAGTGAGAAAATGATTCAGCAGGTAATTGATAGGAGCCTACTTCGTAGAGACAATGTGACACTCCCAACAGCAAATTGGGGAGGCATGAGCACTGCATTTCTCGCATCCAAACCAATTCCTTCAATTTTTAACCTAGCGATGGGGCAAAATACCATTACAGGATTACAAAGAAAATCATGGAATAACCTCCATGCTCTCAATGAATGGCGTATCGTTTTGAATAAAAAAGATTCTGTCGCCTACCATCAAAAAGTTTGGCAAACCGATCTTCTTTGCCCGGGGGGAGGGAAATATGTATGGAATGAGAAGTTTAAGACTTATGAATCCACTGTCTTCGGGCATCCTGCTAATGCAAAACTACCAAAGACGATCAGTATTTTTGGTACCTGGAACGAGGTTGACTGTAGTGTAAATTTTGAAAATGACGGGTTACGCGTGAAAGCAAAACTTCAAAGAGAGGCAAAAAACTGATTAATATTTAACTCTTGAGAAATTACTTTGCGAACAAACTAAATTAGTTGGATAAGCCAGCGATTGCCTCTTCAAGCGTCTCAAAAATCTCAGCTTCTTCGCATCCATCAAGATTTTTCCACATATTCGCATCATTGCTTAGTGAAACAAATCCAATTTCAAAAGGATTACTGAATTCTTCAAGTTCCTCAGCGAGATCACCAACCAATTCTACGGAATCCTCTCCTATTTCTTTAACTTTGGAAACATCAATGATCAACCTTTCGATTCCGTCGTTAATCGTATTTCGTATTCTAGCGGCGTAACTTGCCTTTATTTCGTCAATTAAGCTGGTAGTAAGCATGCTAGGTACGATAAAGCAAAGAATATTTTCGATCACATCAAAATATTGATCTGATGCGTCCAAACTCAAAACTTTATACAAAACATTTAAGGCAGCACTCTTTTCAATTGGTTTGAAAATAAAATTCGAGAACCCGCAATCTGATGCGATTCGCAGTGCATTGTCATCCCCTTTGACTAATAAACCTATAACGGGGGTCATTGAAGTTTTAGGGTTTGCTTTAAGTTTTCTACGCAGATTCACAGATTCATCTCCCTGCAAGGTAGAACTTATTGCAATCGCACAATATTCATGCTCACGACATAATTGCAAAGCTTCAGCAGCACTTTCGGCACCTTCAATTTCCCACTCAGTTTGCAAGACACATTCCTTGAGTTGATCAATAATCATTTTTTTGTCCTCAACCACAAGAATACGAACGACTCGTGATTCCTGTTGAGTATCCGAAATACTCGTGATGCTCCGGAGAAAATCATTTCGAGTATTTCCCCTTAGAGTCATTGCATTCATACGGCAAAGTCGACGCCCAAGATTACGTATGATCTTAACCGCAAAACGTGGATTTTTCTCAACAAATTCCTGCAAGCCCATGTCAAAAAATTTCACCGTCGCATCAGTTTTCGCACGAATTGAGGCATCTCTCTTTGTCATCAACAGTTCACTCAATTCCCCAAACATCGCACCCTTCAGATTGATTTCATTAATTACCTTTTCGTTCCTGGATACTTCCAGTTCTCCATCATCGAGAATGTAAAATCCCTTACCAACTTCGCCCTCACGAAGAATGAATTCACCCGGTTTGAAGTGCTTAGTTTCGTAGATCATTTTGTTTTATGAGTTGAAGATAGCTGTTTGACATATGAATGAGAAAATAGTGATAACCGACGATATAAAAAATTAATTTCCTTTATCTGGAAATTTTCTTTCATATTCCCTTAATTTACTTTTGACCATTTGCTCTTCTGCCGGGCTTAAAGCTCTGTATCCTCTACCAATCGACCAACCGTAACCCCAACGGTACCAAGTGGGAAAATATGGTTCTCCACCCGTCCTAACTGCTTTGTACATTAGCTCTGCTAGCTCTGCATTTCCAGTCTTTTTTTCAATACAACTCTTGAAAACAAGATCTGCCTTCTCGCGTTCTTTTTCGGTTCCTCCTCTCCAATAGGCTATATCATGTCTTATACAGCATTCCTTCCAAAGTTCAGGGTTTTCGAATGTACCATCAACAAAAAGACTGCATCCATCACTTTTGAAGTCTGCCAACTCCATTTGATTGTTCTTACAACCAAAAAGATAGTAAAAGATGACAATTGCGCATGCATGCAAATTTATGAGTTTCATTATGAAGCCACAGAGTTGATACCAGACAAACTTGCATCAGTGGGGAACTGAAATGCTCTCAATCCGAATATGGGAAGAGAAGAAAGCAGATGATCAAAAATATCAGATTGTATTGCTTCATAATGAACCCAACGAACATCACTTACAAATACATAAATTTCAATGGGTAAGCCTTTCTCTGTGGGTGCTAGCTGCCTTACGAGAAAAGTCATCCCTTGTTTATGAATATCGGAACGATCCCGCAGGTACTCCAAACAGTAGGCTCTGAAGGTACCCGAATTTGTAAGGTTTCTGCCATTTAGCAAAGGCGCCGCCAACCCATGTCTTTCAACCTGCATACCACTTTCTCCAATATCTTCACGCTTATGTGCAAAATAATCTTTTAGAAGTACGATTTTTTCCAGTTCCTCCACTTCGCTTTCCTTTAGGAAATGAACGCTGGACAAATCCAAATGAATACTTCTCTTGATCCGCCTTCCTCCTGACTCGCTCATGCCTCGCCAATTTTTAAAAGCATCGCTCACTAAGGCGTGTGCTGGAATGGTGGTGATTGTCTTGTCCCAATTTTGAATTTTGACCGTAGTTAGGGCAACATCGATAACATCTCCATCTGCTCCGTACTTTGGCATCTCTACCCAGTCACCCTTACGAACCATGTTATTTGCGGTTAACTGAACTCCAGCTACCAATCCTAAGATCACATCTTTAAAAACCAGAAGCAAAACTGCGGTTAAAGCACCTAATCCAGAGAAAAAGTAGAGTGGAGACTTATCCAAAAGGATCGAAAGAATAAAAATGATTCCAGTACCATTAACGATAATCTTTATTGCTTGGCACATCCCCTTGAGAGGTAGTTTGTTAGAAAAACTGCTCTCTTCGTATAGCTTGTAAAATGTGTCTATCAATGAGTCAAAAACCCAAAGAGCAATCCCCACGAGATAAAGATTGACCAATACATCGACAAGTCCAAGCAACACTGGATAATCTGAAAAGAACACATAACTTAAAGAACTTATTACGAAGGCGGGAGCCAAGTGTGAGAGCCTCAAAAAAAAGCTCTCCTCAAGGAGGTATTCGGCTACTTTTGTCTTCGTCTTAGTAGCCAATGAACGGAGCACACCGAGTAAAAATCTTTTAACAAGGAAATTTGCTGCCATTCCCAGGGCTAGAATGACAGCAAATGCAATTAAAATATAAGCATATTCGGCATAATCTTTGGCAAACTCCAAGTATTCCGAAACAAATTTAATGATCAAAACCTCAACTTTTTTGATAATCTCCATCTTTCCATTAAAAACTTTGAGTCAATTGTCTGACAAACCAAATGTGAAACTCTTTAAGACTGTTTCATACTGGTCAGAAAAATATCAATTCGATGTCTTTTATATTGTTAGTTCCCATGAAGAAAGCCATTAAGAATAATATGATTGATTATTCATCTTTGCGCACACTTTTAATCAGCACACTGTTATTGTTTTTTTCTTCACTACTGCTTTGCGGGAAAACCAAAATAATTCTGATAGCAGGAAAAGACAGTCACGGAACCAATGCCCATAATTGGGGGGAAGGAGTAGACCTTCTATCCCATGCCCTAACCCAAGAGTCTGATCTTGATATAGAAACTTCGATTTTCAAGGGTGGTTGGCCCAATAACATGTCCATATTTAAGGATGCTTCTAGTGTGGTTATCTTGTCCGATGGTGGAGGACGCCACCCCATTAACAAACACCTCATGGAATTTGATAAACTTGCCGATAAAGGGGTGGGATTGGTTTGCGTTCATTATGCGGTGGAAGTTCCCAAGGGTGCTCCCGGTGAAATGATGAAAAAATGGCTTGGTGGATATTTCGAAATCTTTTGGTCCGTTAATCCCCATTGGACAGCCGAATTCAAAACGCTTCCTGATCATCCGATCACTCGTGGAGTCAAACCATTTAACCTTAAGGACGAATGGTACTACCATATGAAGTTTCGAGATCAGATGAAAGGGGTTACTCCGATTCTCAGTGCTCTTCCTCCAGCAGATACTCTAAAACGTGGCGATGGCCCTCACAGTAACAATCCGCATGTCCGCAAATCTGTTTTGGAAAGACAAGAGAAACAGCATGTGGCCTGGGCTTCCGAAAGAGACAACGGACAACGTGGTTTTGGCATTACAGGGGCTCACCATCACAAATCATGGGATAACGACAATTTCCGAACCTGTGTCCTCAATGCAATTGTTTGGACTGCTAAACTGGAGGTTCCCAAGAATGGGGTAAAATCATCTTCTAACCCAACGCATAACCAAAAGAAAGAAAAAGAGGTGGACTTACCACAGTCCATCGATCCAAAGAAAGCTCTTTTTGCAAGCGAGGTAATTACGCCCAAGACCCAAAATCATTCGACGAAAATCAAAGCCAGAATCAAGGGAGCTGAAAATCTCTTTCTCACGATTACAGACGGAGGAAATGGTTATTCATGTGACTGGGCAGACTGGGCTAATCCCGTTCTTATTGACGGCAAAGGTCAGCAAACCAAACTCACTTCACTGAAATGGAAGTCAGCAAAGACGGATTGGGGGCAAGTAAGGATTGATCGAAACGCAGGCGGGCAAGCTCTTAAAATCAACGGGAAAAAGATCGAATTCGGAATTGGAGCTCATGCCAACAGTGTGATTCATTATGTTCTGCCCATAGGTCATCAATATGAGACCTTTCAGGCAACTGGCGGCATCGACAATGGAGGAAGCGATCAAAAAGGAGGCAAGGACAGCAGCGTGCAATTCTTTGTGTCGGATAAACCACTTCTTATCTCGAAAATCGCCAAAGCATCCCAAGATGTGCCACAGGTTGATCATTTTCCACCTGATCAGTTAATAGTCCCTGAGGGGCTTGAAGTTAAACTATGGGCTAAGTCCCCCCTTTTCTACAACCCAACCAATATCGATATAGACCATAAGGGCAGAGTCTGGGTAGCAGAAGGTAGAAACTACCGAGGCAGGCGAACCCAACCGGACGGTGACCGAATCGTGGTGGTAGAGGATAAGGACGGTGATGGTGTTGCAGAAAGCTCTCATGTATTCGTCCAGGAAAAAACTTTTCTTTCTCCTTTAGGCGTGGCGGTTGTTGATAATAAAATCATTGTGTCACAACCGCCCGATCTGATTGTCTACACAGACGTCAATCGGAATGCGGTGTTTGATGAGGGAGTTGACAAGCGCGAGGTGTTGCTAACAGGATTCGACGGGAACAACCACGATCACAGTCTTCACTCGGTCACCGTTGGACCGAATGGACAGTACTACCTAAATTTTGGCAACAAAGGTGCAAAGGTTAAAGACAAAGATGGCTGGGAACTTAACGCTGGTAGCTTTTACTCAATGAAGCAAATTTCAGGAAAACGAAGTTCTGACGGTCAGATTTATCTTGGTGGTGTTGCATTTCGGGTCAATCAGGATGGAACGGGACTTCGTCCGATTGGCCATAACTTCCGTAATTCCTACGAACAAGCTGTAAGTTCCCTTGGTGATGTTTTTCAAAACGACAACGATGACCCGCCTGCCAGTAGAACTGCATGGCTCATGGAGTTCGGAAACATGGGCTTTACCTCCAAAGATGGCCTCAGAAGATGGTCAAGCGATAAGATGCCAGGACAAAGCACTCAGGTCGCAGAATGGCGGCAGGAAGATCCTGGAATTGTTCCAGCTGGTGATGTTTATGGCGGCGGTTCCCCTACTGGAATCGCATTCTATGAGAACGGAATCATGGAGGATCGATTTGGTGGTTATATAATAAGCTGCGAGCCGGCCCGAAATGTGTTGTTTGGTTATCATCCAAAAATGGAAAAAGCAGGAATTACACTTCCAGATCGGGATATTTTCATGACTAGTAATCCCAAGAAAAACTTTGCCGGAGCAGATTTTGCAAGTGCAGGAAGCATTAGGGGATTAATGAATCTATTCCGCCCAAGTGATGTCTGCATAGGTCCAGATGGGGCTATCTATGTAGCCGACTGGTTCGATGCACGCGTAGGCGGACACGGAACACGAGATGCCGGACAAACAGGTGCTATCTATCGCATTGCACCCAAAGGAGCCAAGCTTTCCATTCCAAAGTTCGATCTATCTTCGACTAGCGGACAAATCGAAGCATTGAAAAACCCATCCCCCAATGTTCGTGAACTTGGCCGAGCTCCATTGGAGGCAGCGGGTGCAAAGTCAATTCCTGCAGTTAGAAAATTGCTAGATGAGCCCAACCAATTTATTCAGGGTAGAGCTATCTGGTTGCTGGCAAAACTAGGATCGGAAGGTCTGAAAATCGTCGAAGAACAGCTTAATCATAAGGACGATAAAATAAGAATTTGTGCATTTCGGGCACTTCGTAATCAAGACCACAGAATTCTGACACATGCATCCAAATTGGCCCTAGATCCGTCTCCAGCAGTTCGTAGGGAGGTTGCCCTNGCAATGCGTTACCTACCATTTGAAGAATCCAAAGACATCCTCCTTAAAATTGCCAAGGGTTATGACGGTGAAGACCGATACTATTTAGAGGCTTTTGGAATTGGTTGCACCGACAAGAATGAAAAAATCTATGCAGAATTAAAAAAGCATTTTCGTAACAAGAAATATGATGCAAGTTACGCCGGTTTGGTTTGGCGTCTTCATCCCGTGTCTTCCATTCAGGAAATTAAGGCTTGGGCTTTAGATGAGAATCTTGATCAGAAAGTTCATCGTTCCATGCTCTTTGCGCTTAGTTTGATTGAGNCCCCACAAGCCGCTCTTGCGATGGTCGAAATCGTAAAAAAGGGGAATAATGAAAGCTCTAATTTAGCCAAGGCTTTCATCGACAAACGTGATCNGGGAATCTGGAATAAATACAAGATCAAGGACTTGCTTGCGGGAGGAAAATTGGCCGAAACTACTTATATTGACCGTCTCGCACCCACCTCATTCGGACCAGAGACAAAACTACCAAAAATATCAGAAATTCTGAAACTCAAGGGAAACCCAAAGAATGGAAAGAATGTCATCGGGCGCTGTTATGTCTGCCATAAAGTGGGTTCCGTGGGTGTTGAATTTGGACCAACACTCGCGGGTTGGGGAAGTGGCCAGGACAGGGAAACTATTCTCAAGGCAATTATGGAACCATCTGCCGACTTAGCTCATGGATATGAGGGTACCGAACTTGTCGTCAAAGGTGATAAGCGGATACAGGGTTTTATACAGGCGGAAGGCGATCCTCTTGTAATTCGAGTTTTTGGTGGAGAAGACATAGTCATCGAAGCAACCGATGTGAAATCCAGAAAAAAAATGAATTCTTCCCTTATGGCTCCTGCATCACGGCTTGGCTTGGACGCGCAACAACTTCGTGATGTTGTTGAATACATAAAACTAAACTAATTTCTCGAAGTTTTACCCTGGCAACAAATGGGATGATTGACTTGCGTCTAAATTTTGAAAGCACTTACTTGGGTCTCCCTACAACTTTTTTCACAAAACTTTCCCCTACCGCTGTTTCTTATCCGAAGCTGGTAATCTTCAATGAGAGACTGGCCATCCAGACGGGTATTAACTTTTCTGGAATCCCAGAGGAAGACAAAACGAGATTTTTATCCGGGAATCTAGTCCCTGCAGGAATCGAACCCTTCGCTCAAGCTTATGCTGGACATCAATTTGGAAACTTGACCATGCTTGGGGATGGGCGGGCAATCGTCCTTGGTGAATATATTTCTAAAAATGGAGATCGTCTAGACATACAATTAAAAGGTTCAGGAAAAACCCCATACTCCCGTGGTGGAGATGGAAGGGCTGCACTTGGACCGATGCTAAGGGAATACATTATCAGTGAGGCTATGCATTTCCTGGGAATTCCAACGACAAGAAGCTTGGCTGTTGTGACAACAGGTGAGACGGTTTATCGCGATAAAGAATTGCCGGGTGCGATTTTAACAAGGATCGCCGCATCACATATTCGTGTTGGCACATTTGAATATGCCGCACTCCAACGGAATAAGACTATTACAAGTGCCCTTCTTGACTACTTGATCAATCGGCATTTCCCAGAAATCAGAGAAGAGGAAAATACCCCACTTGCATTNCTTAACGCAGTGATTCAACAACAGGCAGAGCTGATCGTCCATTGGATGAGAGTCGGATTCATTCATGGCGTTATGAACACAGATAACATGGCTCTTTCAGGCGAAACGATTGATTATGGCCCATGTGCCTTCATGGATAGATTTGCACCTGATACCGTTTTCAGTTCCATAGACCATAGGGGGAGATACGCCTACGCCAACCAGCCACACATTGCCCAATGGAATCTTGCCCGTCTGGCCGAAGCATTGCTTCCTCTGATTGACGAAAATAAAGAATTGGCAATCGAGAAGTCTGAAGATGCCTTGAATTCATTCGAGGTCTTCTACAAAGAAAGATGGAAATCGATGATGAGATCAAAGATTGGTCTTTGCCAAGCGGAACCTGGAGATGAACAAATGATCACTGACTTACTTGACTACATGCATCAAAACCAACTGGACTACACCAACACCTTTTGTGATCTGGCTCGTGATGAACTTCCAGAAACTGACATATACAAGACCGGGTATTTTAAAAAATGGCATACAAGATGGAAGGATCGCCAAAAAAAGGAAGAGAGAAGTTTGAAATCCTCTCGTGCTCTTATGAAATCAGTCAATCCTGCGGTTATTCCTCGCAACCATAAGGTTGAGGAAGCTTTACAGGCTGCCGAGGAAGGTAACCTTTGCCCCTTTAATGATTTAGTGAAGGCACTCGAAGAACCGTACAAAGATGACCACTGTCTGGCACCCTACCAAACTCCTCCCTTAGCCTCGGAAAAAGTCTACCAAACATTCTGCGGTACCTGAACCTCAAAGCAACATGTCTCTCCTAAACTTGACCGTATGCCTAAGAGCACTAAAATAAAAATATGTTCATAGGGATTTCTGGAATCATTGGAGTGGGCAAATCCACTCTTACTCAGAAACTCGCCACTCATCTCGGATACAAGGCTTACAAGGAACCGGTCAAGGACAACCCCTATTTGGACGACTTTTATGCCGACATGCACCGTTGGGGAGCGATGATGCAAATTCATCTTCTTTTCAGGAGGTTCGAACAGCACCAGCAAATTGTCTGGAATGCAGATAAAGGAGCGGTGCAGGATCGAACCATCTACGAAGACACGATCTTCGCTCGCATGCTCCATGAGGGTAAATTCATCAATGAACGCGATTATGCGACTTACCTTGGACACTTCAACCTGATGAAACGCTATTTAGTCTACCCAGATCTCTTGATCTATCTAAGGGTGGATCCAAAAACCAGCCTACAAAGAATTTCCGAACGGGGACGAAAAGCTGAGGTTGGTATAACTCTGGACTATATGGAAAAACTTCACGAAGGTTATGAGGAATTCATTGAGGAAATGAATTCATACACTCAAGTCCTCATACTGGATTGGAATAAGTTCGTCTCCCTGGATGAGGTGGTTGGGCAGATTTCGGAAAAATCAGTGGGAAGACGAAATTTCCTCCGTGACTTGGCCCAACAATAAAATAATGCCTTCTCTCATTTAATTAACTTTCTTTGGTAAGCCCTTGAGCGCTTGACCAGGCAAATGGGTTCAATAGGTTCGAAATCATGAAATCCACAATCTTCACTTTTGCTTGGCTGGCTCTTTCTCTTTGTGGAGCAACCAAACCNAACATCCTTTTCATTTTCACAGACGACCATGCGTATCAGGCAGTCGGCGCTTATGACTCATGGTTAAAGGAACACTGCCCTACCCCGAATATCGATTCGTTGGCTCGGGATGGCATGCTTTTCGAACATTGTTATGTAACAAATTCAATATGCGGGCCAATGCGTGCTGCCATCCAGACCGGCAAGTACTCCCATGCAAACGGCTTTCTGGTCAACGGTAACAAATTCGACGGAACGCAGCAGACTTTCCCGAAACTTCTGCGTAAGGCGGGCTACACCACCGCAGTTGTCGGTAAATGGCACTTGGGCACCCACATGTCTCCTCAGGGATACGATTACTCTGAAGTACTCATCGGGCAAGGCCCATATTACAACCCACCTATGCGTCTCGACGCGGATGGGGACGGAAAGCACGACGAGGTCATCAAGCATGTCGGATACACGACTGATATCATCACCGACCTCGCCCTTGATTGGATAAGAAACAAGCGGAATAAGCAGAAGCCATTCATGCTGATGTATCAGCACAAAGCTCCACATCGTAATTGGCAACCGGGGCCCAAGTACCTTAGCAAGTATGACGACATTACTCTTCCTGAACCTGACACCCTGTTTGATAATTACAAGGGAAGGACATTGGCTGCGTATCAGCAGGACATGACTATTGCAGAGACCATGAATCGAGGAGATCTAAAACTCGATGCTCCGGGTAATCTTACCCCAGAACAAAAAAAACTATGGGATGCGGCATACGATCCCAAAAATGAAGCACTTAAAAAAGCCAATTTAAAAGGCAAAGATTTGGTTAGATGGAAATACCAACGTTACGTAAAAGATTATCTTCGCTGCATCGCTTCTGTGGACGATGGGGTTGGCCGAATGCTTAGCTACTTGAAAGAAACCGGACTGGATAAGAATACCATTGTGATTTATTGCTCCGATCAGGGATTTTATCTTGGCGAACACGGTTGGTTTGATAAACGCTGGATGTATGAGGAATCTCTCCGTACTCCCCTTCTTATCCGCTGGCCTGGGGTCATTAAAGCTGGAAGCCGGAATGGGAACATCGTTTCTCCTGTGGATTTTGCCGGCACCTTCTGCGAAATCGCCGGAATTGACGCTCCAGCCGATCTGCACGGTCGCTCGATGACCTCCATCCTTAGAGGAAAGACGCCCGAGGACTGGCGTAAAAGCTTCTACTACCATTACTATGAATATCCAGGTTATCACTGGGTTCGCCGACATTATGGAGTGGCAGACGGTCGCTACAAATTGATCCGCTTTTACGAGGAGGATGTCGACCAATGGGAGCTTTTCGATTTAAAGACGGACCCAAATGAAATGAAGAGCGTATATGGAACCGCAGAATATGCGGTGGTTCAAAACCGACTAACCCGTCAACTGGCCCTTCATCGCAAGGAACTGAAAGTACCTGAAGATGATCCTCCCCAATCATTGGTCAAACGCCTGCCTCCACGAACTCGCAAGCCAACAACCCCGCAGTGAAAACTCTATTCTTTTTCCTATCAACATGCCTGATTGTCCATTCAGGTTTTGCTAACAAGCAACTACTCTTTTCCGGAAAAGATCTCCATGCCTTCGAACTAAGTCCTGGTTCGTGGGAGATTGAACCCGATGGATCCATGGTTTGTCGCATGGAGAAAAGTAAGGATAAAAATGGTAAAGAACGCATTCGTGGGATGGGGTATATTTGGTCGAAAGAAGAATTCTCAGATTTTGAACTGACGCTTGAATACAAATTGTCAGCGGGAGCCAACTCGGGCATTTTTTACCGAACCGACAAAAACGACCCGGTTCAAGGAGGATTTGAAATCCAATTGATGGATAATGAGGGCTTCCAGAAAAAAGCAAAGAAAGCACTACCTCCACGTAAATTAAACGGTTCCTTTTATGACGGGCTGGCGCCTAAAGCAGACTATTCAAAGCCGGTCGGAAAATGGAACCGTGCCAAACTCGTATGTAATGGAGCTTTTGTTTCCTTTGATCTCAACGGAAAAAACTCATTTCGGATTAACCTCAACGATTGGAAGGAGGCGGGCAAAAACCCGGATGGTTCCACCAATAAGTTCAAAACCGCATTGAGGGACTTACCAAGGAGCGGCAGTATTGGATTTCAAAATCATGGACAGGTTGTTTGGTTTAGAAATATTAAGATCAGAGAACTTTAAGATGAAGCATTGTCTACCTGCAGGTTTTTTTCTCTTACTGCAAATTACATCTTCTGCATCTGAAAATTGGCCCCGTTTTAGAGGAAGCAATGGGGATGGAAGAGCAGATTTCACTATTCCACCAGTTTGGGAAAAGTCTTCATATCGATGGTCCTTGGAAATGAAAGAGGAAGGACATGGTAGCCCCTCGGTTTGGGGAGAACTCGTTTTCTTGAATTCATCAGGGAATAAGGGCAAGACCCGTAAAATCATTTGTGTCCATGCCAAAACAGGAAAAATCGAGTGGACCAGATCTTATCCGTCAAAGAATCACAAAAAGCATCGATTCAACAGTTTTGCTTCCAGTACTCCTGCTGTGGATGCCAAAAGAGTTTATTCTGCCTGGGGACATTCAAACGAATTGAAAATTACCGCACATAACCATTCGGGTAAACTAGTTTGGGAAAGAGATCTTGGCGGAGTCACGGGCGGTCATGGATTTGCAGTTTCTCCAATCGTTTTTGAAGATCTTGTCATCATCCCCAATGATCAGGAAAAAGGGGGCGGAGCTCATTACGGTCTGGATTCATCTACTGGGGAGACCGTATGGAAAGTACCGCGGGGAAGTAAGCGTCTGACCTATTCAACTCCCTGCGTTTTTTCTCCGAAAAATGGCAATCCAGAACTGATCTTTACCAATTGGTGGCTTGGTTTTACCAGTTTAGAACCAAAAACTGGAAAACAATTGTGGGAACTTTCGGTCTTTGGACGCCCACATTCAGAACGTGCAATTTCCTCTCCTATTGTAGCTGGAGATCTGGTAATGGGAGTTTGTGGCTTCACTACTTTGGATAAGCACCTTGTCGCAATTCGGCCTGCCTCCGCATCCATGGATGGAAAAGCAAGGGAAATTTGGAGGATGGAGGAAACAATGCCCCACATACCCACTCCCTTACTAACTAAAAACAGACTCATTCTTTGGGCAGATAATGGCGTGATAACATGCCTCCGCCCTGATACCGGTGAAAAAATCTGGAAGGCAAGAGTCGAAGGAGTGAAAGATACCTTTTTCGGTTCTCCTGTGCTTGCCGGAAAAACTATCTTTTGCGTATCCGCCTACGGACAAGTTGTGGCGATTGAGGATCGGGATGATTTCAAACAATTGGGAGTAACCGATCTGGGGGAAGTCTGCCGGTCGACCCCCGCCTTAGCCAATGGCGATCTGTATTTGAGAACCGGAAAGAGACTCATTTGCATCAAGGGTACCTGAAATCATTCGTTTCCAAAATCTGCCATAATTCGAAGGAGAGCACCTGTTGGAATCTTACTCAAATAACTCATCTTGGTTCTCTTGAAATAGAATAGTTTTTTGTCTTCGACTCTTTCCACCCAGAAGCATTGCCATCGTTCAACTCCCAATTGATTTAGCCGAATTTCCAAATCCTTATGATTTTTGGAGGAAAATTCTTCAATCTTATACTCCCAGTCACCAATATTCTGGAGGTCTTTCAACAACCACTCCTTGGATTTACCGGATAAACTTTTTCCGTCCTCTAAGGTTTCAGCATATTTTTCGGATGCGGCCTTTACCCCTTTTTCGTAAAGGCCCTTGCTTTGCTTTAATTTTTCCGCAGCTGCGTCTTTCAATCTTTCAGAATAGGATTTCTTCGATACATCCTCTCCGGCAATGAGAACACTCCAAGAAAAGAAGAACAATGTGAAAAAAGTTTTAAAGACATTCATAATTTTCATCGTCTTGCGAACAAGATGGGATTGGCAACACTTTTAAGAAGAAAAACCTACTCAAATCAAAATGAAGGATCAACTTGACGTTTTATTTGGCAGTAAATGCAATGCTATCCATGAGTCAATTTAGCGCTTCCGACCTTCTTGATTATCAAGAAAATGGTTTTATTATTGGCCGATCCCTCTTCAGTGAGGAAGAAATCGAGCTACTGGGACAGACTGCCCGTGCCGACAACGCAATGGATCAGTCTTCAACTTCGAGAGATGATGGAGAAGGGAATGCCGTCCGTCTTGCACTATGGAATCATCCCGGAGAAGGAATCTATGGAATGTTTGCCCGCTCCAAAAGAATGGTTAACCGGGTAGAGCAACTCCTCGAAGACGAAGCATACCATTATCACTCCAAAATGGTCCTCAAGGACGCAAAAGTCGGGGGTGCCTGGGCATGGCATCAGGATTATGGATACTGGTACCAAAATGGAGTGCTTACTCCAAACTTATGCAGTGTGATGATCGCGGTAGACAAAGCCACTGTTGAAAACGGTTGCATGCAAGTAATACGCTCATCCCACAAATTGGGACGAATAAATCACATACTGACTGGAGACCAGGCTGGTGCTGACATGGAGCGTGTAGAAGAAGCCAAGAAAAGACTTGAGCTCGTTCATGTAACCATGAACCCAGGCGACGCCCTTTTCTTTCATTCCAATCTATTGCATGCATCGGCCGCCAATGAATCGGATCACTCGAGATGGGCCATGATTTGTTGTTACAATGCAAAATCCAATGATCCCTTCAAAGAATCGCATCATCCCAGATACACCAAACTTCACAAGGTGGACGATGATCAGATTCTTACGATTGGCAAAGATGATGCCCTGCGTGCAGAAACAGAATTCGCAGATCTTAATCGGGAAGACACCAGTGCCAAAAGCTTGGTCGAAAGTTCCTAGTATTTTATGAAACTCGGAATCATTGACAGTGCCTTCCAGCAGGCAGGCGTGGACACAAAGACCGGACTTGAACACATATCCCGAATTGGTTTTGACTGCGTCGATATTTTCACTGAAGCAATGTCAATTTCCGAAGAGGAAATCAGTCTGATTGAACTAACCTGTGCCGAAAATAATCTACCCATCACTTCGCTACCCGTAGTTGCTGCCGGCTTGATCGACTTCAACGACCCGGTTCGCGAATTCCATCTTAACCGCTGTAAGAAATTCATCGATCTATGTGCCCGTTTCAAGGCCGACAACCTACTGCTCGTTCTCGGCGAATACATCTGGCAAAGAGAAGTCATTCCACCGGAGGCCCAATGGGGATGGGCAGTTCAAAACACACAGTTACTGGGAGACTATGCTTCAGAAAAAGGAATTGAGATTGCTCTGGAACTCGAACCATTCCGACTCAGTCTCCTCAATAACCTTAAGGAGATGAGCCGTTTCCTCGATGATTGTGACCATCCTGCAGTCAAAGCAAACATCGATATAAGTCATCTTGTTTTGGCAGACGTTTCTCCCGCTGAATTGTCATGCCTAAAAAACAGGGCTGCTCATGTTCATATCAGCGATTGCGACGGTAAAGTGCACGGAGACCTTCCCCCCGGTCGTGGAGTGGTTAAATTCATACCCTACCTGCAGGCAATCAAGGAGCTTGAAATTGATGGAACCATTGCACTTGAACTCGAATATTCACCAGATCCGTCCAAGATTGTCGATTGGGTCGAAGAAGCCTATCAAGAGACGGATCGCATGATGGGTGAACTGAATATGCGTAGTTAAAGAAAGTCAGTGAGCGAGGATTCTATCGAATACGGTCTAAGTCCCGAAAAAAAGACTGTTAAAATTGTGCCACCAAAGGTTGATTACCTTCCGCCAAAGCCAAAAAACTACAATCCCGCCATCGCCCTGATCGGAACGGGTGGAATCAGTGAGTATCATCTAAAAAACTATCAGGATTGCGGATATCGGGTTGTCGCTCTTTCCAACCGTTCAACCGAAAAAGCCGAGGCCATGCGTGATAAGTTCTACCCTGAGGCTAAGGTCTATAAGGATTACCGAGAGATCCTCGAAAGAGATGACGTTGAAGTTATGGATGTCACGCCGCACCCCGCCGACCGACTGCCCATCCTTTTCACCTGCTTAGAGGCCGGAAAGAACATTCTTAGCCAGAAGCCATTTGTGCTGGATCTCAAAGATGGAAAAAAGCTCGTCGATCTGGCCAATCAAAAAAAGGTAAGATTTGCGGTTAATCAAAATGGACGCTGGGCCCCTCATTTCAGTTACATCAGAAATGCGGTCTGCCAGGGATTGATTGGTGATGTCACATCCATTGATTTCTCTCTGCAATGGGATCAAACCTGGATCAAGGGTATTCCATCTTT
>NZKO01000086.1 GCA_002692535.1 Opitutia bacterium | reverse complement strand
ACCGATAGAAAGTGAAAGTCCCAAAAATGTTTTGGGTGAACCACTTCAACCTTGTTGTACAAAATTAAATACCGGTTGGTACCGAAACGGTTCCTGCGAGACGGATAAGAATGATGGAGGGAGGCATGTGATCTGTGCCCGCATGACCAATGAATTTCTCGCCTTCAGTCAGGCGATGGGAAATGACTTATCCACCCCCAGACCTGAATATAACTTCCCGGGTCTGAAGGATGGAGATTGCTGGTGCTTATGCGCAGCCCGTTGGCAGGAAGCACTGGAAGCAGATGTAGCTCCCAAAGTGAAGTTGGCTGCCTGTGAGGAATCGGCTCTTGAAGTGGTTAAGCTCGCAGATCTTGAGGCCCATCAAATTTCCGAGACATAAAAAATGCATAACTCGAGACGTTCGTTTCTCGCTAAAACCATTAGTGCTGGAGTTGCCCCAAGTTTTCTTCTTGGGAAAAAAAGTAATTTCAAGGTTTGTATAATCGGCTCAACTGGAAGAGGCAATTACGGTCACGGGCTCGATGTTGCCTGGAAAAATATATCAACTGCCAACATTGTAGCCATTGCAGATGACAATTCTAGAGGAAGGGAATCTGCCTTAAAGCGATTAAACTGCAAAAAGGGCTATGAAGATTATCGAAAAATGCTCAAGGTGGAAAAACCGGATTTTATTTCCATCTGCCCAAGGCATGCTGATCAGCGTGTCCAGATGATCGAGGCGGCATGTGAATCTGCAGTTGGTGGCATCTATCTTGAAAAACCTTTTGCCAGAAGCTTGGAAGAGTGCGATCAAATCGCACAGGCATGTCAATCATCAGGCACCAAAATCGCAGTGGCTCATCGTAATCGCTATCATCCGGCACTTTCTGTCGTTAAGAAAGTTATCGAAGATGGCATAATTGGAAGAATAACAGCACTTCGGGGAAGAGGAAAAGAAGATCATCGGGGTGGTGGAGAAGACCTCTGGGTTTTAGGGACCCATGTATTTGATCTTATGAATGATCTAGCAGGTGATCCTGTTAGTTGTTCAGCTGAAATCAGAACGGAAGGAAAATTGGTTGAAGCAAGTCACATAAGAAAAGGCAATGAGGGATTGGGGCTTCTAGCAGGAGATGAAGTCCATGCCCGCTGGAAAATGGAAAACGGATGGCATAGTACTTTTGACAGCATTCGTAACCACGGGAAACGCGGAGCAAATTTTGGACTGCAAATTATTGGTAACGAAGGGGTGATCGATCTTCGATGCGATTGCGAACCGTTTGCTCATCTTCGCGACGGAAGCCCGTGGATGCCCACCGAAAAGGCAAACGCATGGGTCCCAATAAGTTCGCAAGGTGTAGCTAGAAAAGAAACTGCACATATTCGTAGTTTTGTGCATAATCATAAAGCAGCCTTACTTGATTTGGTAAATTCTGTGAATCAAAATGGAAATCCACGCTGCGGGCTAAAAGAAGGAATCTCCACAGTACGCTTCGTACAGTCTGTTTTTGCCTCTCATATTGAAATGGGTAAAACAATTGGTTTTCCGCTTAAAACGAGAATAAATCCATTATCCATGCTTTAGACTCTTTAATGGCCAGATAATTTCATGCTTTCTTGTGAAATTACAAAAAATCAATTGCAGAAACCGCTTATTGACATCAGAAAGAACTATTTGAAACTGATGGGAATCATATAATGCCAACAATTGAAAAAGACTTATGGTATCGTATAAGGGACGGAGATTCCTCCGCCTTGGTAGAATTGTATGATGGCTTTGCAGGTGCCATGTTTTCATTGTCTTTGGAAATACTTAGTGACCGATGGGAAGCCGAGGAGGTGATTCAAGACATCTTTGCTTTTCTTTGGAGAAAGCCTCAATCATACACACCCGAGAAAGGCAAGTTCAGCAGTTGGCTCC
Organism: Opitutia bacterium; assembly: GCA_002692535.1. Lineage (GTDB taxonomy): Bacteria > Verrucomicrobiota > Verrucomicrobiia > Opitutales > Seribacteraceae > Seribacter. Next base: position 27,324 of record NZKO01000086.1, on the reverse strand, counting down.
TTGTTCTTACCCGTAACCGAAGCATTGATCGGGTAAGGTCGCGTAAAAGAAGGCTCGATCGTGGTGAATCGGACGAAATCTTATCTGGACGGGAAGATCAGAATGCTTCCGATGGAGCCGAGCAAGCTACCGCTAGTGATGAGAGAAGTCATCTAAGAAGGGCTTTTCAAAAACTTCCTCCCGAACAGGTTAAGGTACTGGAGCTTTCTTACTTCAAAGGTCTCAATCATGAAGAGATTTCCGAACAACTTGAACTATCGCTGGGGACGGTAAAATCTCGTATAAGACTGGGAATTGAAAAACTCAGACACACCCTATCCACCCTACGAACCTGAAATATCGATGAAGAAAATGAATACATTGATTGCGACATGGATAAAGCATGATAAATTTGTATTGATCCACAAACCCATTAGTAAGGTATAAAATTGGATATGCTCAAACAACAAGCCCTTGATTATACGCTCGGTGTTCTGCCGAAAGAAGAATCGTTACTCTTCGAAGCACGGTTAGAAAACGATGAAGATGCTCGAAAGTTTTTAGTCGAGGCACAAGAAGACTGCGCCAGCCTGTCATTAACTGCCACGCCTTCCTTTTTGAGCAGTGAAGTTCGTTCCCGGGTAATGGAGTATACGGAACCTAAGATGGATTTTGATCCGTTTCTAAGTAGTAACGACATAAACAGACTTAGGGAAAACTTCTCCTCCCAGCAAAATCGTTACCAGGGGGGCCAAGCTTCCGTTGACTTGGGTGATATAAAAGAAGGTGGGATCAAAGATGAAGTCCAAAAAAAGTACGAGCACCTGATTAATCTTTTACCTCTAATCTCTGGTGATTCAAAAGCAGCATTGGGAGAATTTTCTGAACTTCAATCCAATTTACGATCCTCTCCCTCCTATTCACGGACGATAAACAAAATCCTTGATTACAATTTAAAGAGTGAAGATCCCGCGACCCGCTCGGTTCTGCGGACCACTCTGGCATCACTCCCGTCGCTATCCTTCTTTTCCGATCGTTTGCGTGAAGATCAAGCTAATCTGGCAGACACTCGCAGGCTTTTTTACCTATGCCGTGACCAGTTGAAAATAATGCGTGCATCCTTTAAGGATCTCGATCCACAAAGACTGATTGAAGACGAGAAACTCAGAGTGCACGGTGCTGGTCTCCTCCAGACCAAATGGTGGGGTGCCGAGCACGCTTATTTTTCTTCCAAGGGTCAAGTTAAGTGTGGTTATTTCTTCGATGGCCCCGTTACGGAAAGATGTGTCGAATTTGCCGAATACGATGCAAACATGTATTGTCTCGCCAACTTGCTTGCTCCCAGATCATCAACCGGTGATTTCCATATGGAATTACTTAAGGATGCAGTCCCCGGAGCGACTCTTGCTGTTGCCACTGCCAAAATGGAATTAGCACAGCACCAATCTTTGTTAGATATGACATCTGGTGATTTCGTTACCAACAGTGTTGCAGTGCAAGATCATTTTCTTTGGAAATTAATTGAGGATTCCATGCTTAGGGGGCATAAGTCTAACGACCTTAGNGAACTACAAGAAAGGAAAGTATACGGGATTAACAGACTCGGTGAATCCACTTATCTTTGGTTTGCATGGCCTGCTATTTTGTAGATCCAACTAGGTGCTGAGGCCTTCACTGAAAAACCCCTGCAAAAATGAGCTAAAATAGGGAATTTTTCGGGCTCAGGCATATTTTGTGAACGAAAGAGCTTTCCATGGTAACGAGCATTTTGAATTCTAATTGCATCGTATGGCCGATGCCTGACATTTGCCGAACTAGTGGCATTCACCCATTTTCGTTTCGCCCAAAATCTGTAACGCTCCAATAAAAATTGGTCAATAGGTTCGCTGGCAATGGTTGCTTGATTTTTTGGATTTTTAAGCTCGGCATTTATTTCAGCGGGAATTTTCTCATCAAAATTACGCGTACATGATTTGTAGCTAATAGAATTCTCTTCCTTAGACTGAGAAATCCCTGCCCAGCGGTAATTCAATCCATAAAGTACTCTTGCTCCCAAAACAGCAAACAGATCTGTCGAGTCGAGAGAATGAAACCATACTCCACTGCGTCCGTGTTTATCGCGAACATAGGTTCTTAGATTAACCTCATGAAACTTTCCCCATGGAAACCAGCGGATTGGCTTGATTCGTAAGTTNGAAAGATGAAATCCGACCACGCTTGCCCAAGCTTCGCCCTCAAAAAGGTCCAGTTCTAAAGATTCAGGAATCGTTGGCTTTATAACATCAATGGAAACTGGCCAATGTAACANAAGCAAATCTCCCCACTGCTGCCCCATGAAATCGTCCAAAAAGGAACGCATCATCGAACCGTTCCGAAAATTTCTTCAAGTTTTTCTCTGCGGTAATCGAAAATTCGTTTNAATGTACGACGTACAAAAAGAAAATTGGCAATCAATCCAACTGGTCCAAAGGGAACAAGATAGCGAATTGTATCTTTCATTTGAGTCCCTCCCTCTATCTCCTCCAATTCGTGAGAATGCAACCAAAGTTTGTAGGGACCAACCCTTTGTTCGTCCATAAAGGAGAAACCTTCTTTAACATACTTGATTTCTGTCAACCAAGTTGACCACCCGAGCAATGGAATTTTCACTCGGTACTCCAAAAGCAAGCCGGGGTAGGCTCTCTCAGGAGGTTCACCAATTATTTCGAATGCCATGTCAGGGGGGGTAATTCGATTCAAATTCTGAGGTACGGAAATGAAGTTCCACAATGTCGTTCGATCTGCCCGTAATGCTTGAATTTGCCTTAAATGATGCACAATCACATTTCTATTTAGCTTTTGGCATAGAGCAACCTCCCCTTGACCATGGCAGATTCTAAATCTAAAAAAAAATGATGAAATTCTTAATCAGCCCTCTCTTCCTTATCCATATCTTTTCTAGCCTCCAAGTAAAAGCACAAGAAGGCATGTCCGATCTTGCCGCTGTCCGATTGGCTTACGAGAGCGGATCAGACCGAAAAATCAAGGGTTTGAATACAGAAATTGGATACGATCAATGGGAAATACGTACACCTGTTTTTTTTAAGGAATCGGGAGATTGGAAATTTGCTGCGGGAATTCGTTATCAATCTTCAGACATTGATGTTAGTGATCCTTCCTTCTTGAATGAAAACAGACTTCACTCCATGGATTTTGCTTTTTTCCTAAGCAAGAAAAGAGATGAAAACTTTGATTGGGTCTTCCTTTTCAACCCAGCAATTGCTGGAGATTATGAAAATACGGGAACCGACGCCTTTAATTATCTTACCATTGCGGGAGCNAAGTGGAAACAAACTGAAAATCTCCAATGGATCTTTGGGGCGGTGTACACCACGGGTATCGGCGATGACTTGTTTGTTCCTGCGGTTGGGTTAATTTGGGAACCGTCCGATCATTCAAACTTAATATTTGCAGGGCCAATCATCCGCTATAAGTATAAGATCTCAGATTCTTTGGAGTTAAATTTGGGTGGTCAGTTTGTGGGTAATCGATGGAATACGGAAGCTGTTTATGGCGGAAATCTGGAAGAAAGAAATTTTCGATATCGCTCGTATCGCATTAACGGTAGTTTGCAATGGAATTTTGATGAGAATCATTCCGTTTTTGTAGGTGGAGGCTTTGACTTTGCAGGAGAAGTGGAGATAGAATCGGCATCCGTCAATTCAGACCGAGATGTTGAAAATGGTGCATTCTTTGAAGCCGGTTATCAATACAAGTTTTAAAAGCCTTTAAGAGTTCAAAATGGAGTCAGCGGCTTCCCAACCTGACAAAGCCGCGTTTTCAATTCTCTCTCCACCAAAGCCATCTCCAGCGAGGGTTATTCCTTTCTCAAAGGAATGCCAGTGAGTTGCGCCAAATGTGACAATAGGTTTGGCGAAACCCCATCGGTGGGATGCCCAGGATGTAATTTTCACCTCCAAGTGTTTCTCTGCAATCGAAAGAAGGAAGGGCACCCTCTCATGGTCTGGAGCATCCCAAAATTTTTGAGAATATTCATCCGAAGCATGGATTGTACAGGCTGGTTCTCTAGATATTCCCTTTATTTGATTATCGGATATCCAATCAATCTCAGGAACAGGATGAGTTATCGTACCCGGTTCTGTTAACACGGATGAACGATCCATTATGCCTAAAACTGCAATACAGCGGGTATGACAAATTGAGCGAATGGACTTCATCGTATTATCATCCAATGAATAATTACTTCTATCAAAAAGTTCTAATAACTGGATCGAAGGAATCGTAATTACGAGGTGATCGGCCATCAATTTTCTCCTATCCCCATATCTCTCGCTAATAAGCCAACGTTCATCTCTTCTTTCCACACGATCCACGAAAAGATTTGTTTCAACTGAAAACTCTTTCGCCAAAACCTTTGCTGGTGATGTCATTCCTTCAGTTCCCCTATACCTCTGACCTCCAGGAATATCAGGTCGCCCGGCAATTTGGTCATACCAAGGCTCTACTGCATTTTCATTTTTCCACAAAGACAACAATTCTTTCATACGAGGATCCCTGACAGTAAAGAACTGAGCTCCATGGTCGATACGTGCTCCTTCCATTCGTCTAGTGGACATACGACCACCCACCCCTCTTCCCTTTTCGACAAGAGTCACTTTATGACCTGACTTTGCAAGCCTCCACGCGCAGACACTACCCGAGATTCCTGCACCAACAACAACAACATTCATAATTTCAACCTATCTGTCTGAATCTAATTTAAAAGGAATTGTATATATCAAACTTTGTGGTTCTCCATATNATTACTATTTTAAAAGTACAATGGAATTTAAATTTCGACCTGCTGATGAAAGGGGACACGCGGATTATGGATGGCTTCATGCACGCTACACATTCTCTTTTTCCGAATACTACGATCGAAGTCATTGTGGTTTTCATTCACTCATGGTTATGAATAACGACATTATTGAACCCGGTGGTGGATTTCCCATGCATCCTCATAAGAATGCAGAAATTTTCACCTATGTAATTTCTGGTNAACTTGAACATAAAGACAGTATGGGGAATCGCTCAGTAATAGACTCAGGTGAGCTTCAATACATGAGTGCAGGAAATGGGATCAGACACAGTGAATTCAATCCATCCAATACTGATCAAACTGAACTTTACCAAATCTGGATGCAATCCAACCAAATCGGAGGCAATCCTAGATATGCTAAAAGAAAGGTGGGGTTGGAAAACTTCAATAATGAAAGCCAACTACTTTTTTCAAAAGATGGAAAATATGATTCCATTCAGATTCGGCAAAACGCCGAATTTTACATCGCTTATCTGAATGCAACCAAATCGCTCAGTATTAATACAAGCTTGTCTCTTCCTCACCTTTGGATTCAAAACATATCAGGTGAAATAACCCTTAATGATTATACCTTAAAAAAGTCCGATGGTCTGGGTATAACAAATCTTAAAGAAAAAATCGAGTTGGAAGCAAAGGAGGAAAGTAGATTTTTTATTTTTCGACTCGCTCAGCGAGAGAGAAAATAACTTTTTTCGAGATATATTCCTTTGACCCGTTTGCTGATTACACTAAAACTCATATTTTATGGTTAATATCATCGAGCCCTTATCCGACTACAATCAGTTAGTTGATGGTCTTGCAGGAGAACTTCCAAGCATTCCCATTATAATGAATGACATGATGAAGATTATCTCTGATTCAAATGCAGCACTCTTCGCAATTGGGGATGTGATAAAAAATGACAAATCCATTTTCTCCAAAATTCTCAAGGTTGCCAATAGCGTAGAAGTTCGCCAAGGTACGGCTGAAAGGATAACCTGTATCGCAGATGCGATTCAAAAACTTGGATTGGAAAACGTTAAAAAGATAGCATTACACACATCTGTTTTTAAAGTTTTTGAGGATTTCGAATCAAATTCAAAATTTAAATTAAAGGACCTTTGGTTACATAGTTGTGGCGTGGCCATTGGTTCAGAGTGTCTAGCCAATAGGTTTGAGATAAAATACAGAAAACATGCATACTCATGTGGTTTGCTTCACGACATTGGTAAAGTCGCGAAATTAAAATTTTCTCTGAAAAGATTTTTCAGGGAAGTCAAACATACCAGCAGATACAATTGTTCTTTGATAAATTCTGAGATCAAACTTGGTTCTGTCCAGCACGATAAGCTCGGGGCTTTAGTCATCAAAAAATGGTCGATTTCGCCGATTATTGAATGCACTACTAAATGGCATCATACGATGGATAGGGATAAGCGTGAAGAAATTGACGATCCTGATCTCCATAAACTCACCGATATTATTATNTTANCAAATCACATCATTAAAGATCTCAACTTTGGAAATAGTGGATATAACTCGAAATTTGATTTGGCATCAGAATTTTTAAGAAGGATAAAAATTAATGCGGATGAACTTGAAATGTGTAAGGAAGTAGTTCGATCGGCACTTGAAGATGAAGCTGAACAACTAGCGGTATTTTCAAAAGAGTAAATTTTCGATAGTCTGGATGGTGAAATGAAAATTTCCCTTCCAGACTCAGACATTTGTCTATTGCAAAATCATTTTGATCTATCTCTTGCTGATAAGTTTTTCGATGATCTTCTTGATGAAATTCCTTGGATGCAAAATAAGATCAGGTTTTATGGGAGGGAATCATTGGTGCCTCGATTGGAATCTTGGCATGGAAACAAAGGGCTTTGCTACACATATTCAGGCATTTCCATGAATGCCAAACCATGGACCAAAACTCTGCTCCAAATTAAGAAATCAATTGAGCCAATTGCTTTGACTACCTTCAATTCTGTGCTCATCAACTACTATCGAAACGGTAAGGATCGGGTAGCATGGCATAGCGATGACGAGAAAGAACTTGGAAAAAACCCGGTGATCGCTTCGGTGAGCTTGGGTGCGGAAAGAAAATTCAAGTTGCGCCATAAAAAATTTAAGGAAAATCAACTAAAACACGAAGTTCTGTTGGCCAACGGTAGCCTCCTGGTGATGAGTGGTACGACGCAACATCATTGGCTGCATGAAGTTCCAAGAACTGCAAAACCGATTGGTCCCCGAATCAACCTCACCTTCCGCGTGATCAAAAATTGATCTCTACAACTACGATAAATTTTTTTTATAAAACTTCTCATGTTGTTCTTTAGGGAGAGAATCATTCTATTTGATCTGAACTTTAATCAGGAACGATTTTTATAATATTGAAATTCTTATTCTTCACATTTCTTCCAATTTTTGCGGCAAAATTGTTTGCTTACGAAAATATGTATGAGAAAACACCTGTAGGTAAAATTCTAATTCTTGATCTTCCCGAGCGAGTTGCCATGGAAGCTTCCACGGACAAACCTTACTTTAGTGAAAACAATGGGCTTTTCCGAAAACTTTTTCGCTTCATTAACCAAAATGATATCGCTATGACTACTCCAGTCGAAGCAGATATCAATCCAGGAAAAATGAGGTTTTTTGTCGGTAACAAAGATATATCCAAAAAAATAGAATCATCAGAGCAGGTGAAATTAATTAAAATATCCCCCCGAAAAGTTGTATCGATTGGTATTCGCGGAGGATACACTGAAAAAAAATTTCAGGAAAATTTAAAACACCTTAATAATTGGCTTGATGGGAACACCTCTTTTGAGGCTGATGGAATGGCTTACGGTGTTTACTGGAATGGTCCTTTTATTCCCGGACTTTTTAAAAGGTCTGAAATTCACATACCCATTCGATTATCCAGAAATCGACCAAACGAAAATTCTTCCAACCCAAAACCACTAAAACAAAAATGAAGTTCCTTATTATTCTTCTAAATCTTGCATTATTTATGACTGCTTCAGCTAAAAGTATTTATGAACACAATTTGAAATCAATTGATGGTGAATCTACCTCCCTCGGTGAACATAAGGGGAAAGTAATCCTTATGGTTAATGTAGCTTCCCGTTGTGGATTTACCCGTCAATACAAGGGACTCGAAGAACTTTATGGTAAGTATAAAGAAAAAGGTTTGGTCGTATGCGGATTTCCCTGCAACCAATTTGGCGGACAAGAACCAGGCTCCGAGTCCGAGATTAAGGAATTTTGTTCTTCCAAATTTGGCGTCACATTTCCAATGTACTCCAAAATCGATGTAAATGGACCAAATCGTCATCCGATCTACAAAGACATCATTGGGGAAGGTGGACCCCTCAAAGGGAACATAAAATGGAACTTTGGCAAGATTCTGGTTGGGAAAGATGGTAAACCCATCGAACGTTTTGGCAGCATGACTTCTCCTACCTCCAGGAAACTGATCCAAGCGATCGAAGAGGCTCTTAAAGGATAACCACTTCAACAAAATTTATTTTACCTGCTCTTACCCTGCTTTTTTCAAGTGGGTGTACGAATGTGGAGTGGCGCGGCGGAATGGTTCCTCACTTAGTGTTATCAAAAAAAATTTCAGCCAATGATAATCTAACAAAAGATTTCCACCGTCCACCTCTACGCTTAATTGAAAAAGACTGGGGACAATTTCGCGGACCTGGCAGAAATGGTCACATACCAATCCAAACCGTCCCCATTGATTGGTCCAAACCGCCCAAAACGCGATGGACAACTTCGTGCGGACTTGGGCATTCCTCGATCATAACTTCCGGTAATCTCGTGATAACTATGGAACAGGATCAAGATCAGGAAATCTTAATTGCCAGAAGTTTTGATGATGGTCAGGAAGTCTGGAGGGTCGAAAAGGACATCAAGTGGCATGATACATTAAGCGGAACAGGGCCCCGCTCCACCCCCACTCTGCACAATGGCAAGCTATACACTCTCTTTTCCCACGGTAGACTCTCCCGAGTGGATGCAATTTCTGGAAAAGAGGAATGGAGCATACAAGTTACACCTGACAATTATGAATATCCTGAGTGGGGACTCGCGATTTCCCCCTTAGTTTGGAACAACATGATTATTCTTAGTCTTGGTGGAGAGAAAGCTGCGGTGAAGGCATATTCAATCCATACGGGAGACGAAGTTTGGCAATCCCAAGCTTCAGGGGAAGCCGTATATTTATCCCCGGAAATACTTAGCCTGCTGGGAGAAGATCACCTCATCGTGTCCATGGTTGGAAAAATAATATCCTTAGATCCAAAAAACGGTAAAACCTTATGGGAGAAACCGTGGAAAATTTTTTTGAACAATGTACAAATCGTTCAACCAATTCAAGCATCCCAAAATTCAATCATCTTGGCTGCGGGTTACGGAAAAGGAGCAGAATGCTTTACGGTCTCAAAGGAATCAGAAAATGATGAGTATCATATCGAAACTTCATGGAAATCAAAAGATCTGAAAGCCAAATTCTCCAACCCCGTCCTAGATGACGGCTATCTTTATGGACTCAGTGAAAACCTTCTAGTTTGCCTGGAAGCCAAAACAGGAAAACTGATGTGGCGGGGAAAAAAGTACAGCTACGGAAGAATTCTTTTTGCTGATCAAAAGATACTAATTCTCGGGCACTCCGGAGTGCTTTCGGTGATCGATGCGACTCCAAGTGAATTCCGTGAAACTTTCTCCATTCAACTTTTATCTGATGCACGCTGTTGGAACGGACCCGCCTTTGTCAATGGCTACCTGCTTGCAAGGAATGGTGAAGAGATCAGTTGCTTCGACTGGGTTAAGTAATTGTTGTTTGTTCTTGGTCACAAGCTCTAGAATGATCAAAATTGAAACTCAAAAATTACTCTGGTTCATTGACAATTCGGTTTCCGCGATCAGCCTGACACCTCGGTCAATTAGTAGCGTTGGCTATTCCCTTTCCCGAAGTCTTGTCATTTTCAAAAGTCATTATTTTGAACTTGTCTCAAGTGGGTTCACCACTTTGGTGAAATCAGAAAACGGTAAGGATGGCGTTTACAAAACCATCAACTGTGCCACCCATATTACTCAAACGGTCTAAAACGCGATGGCGGATTTGCTACCCGGTTCGCCTTGGGTGGTCCTAAAAATATCGATTACTCTTCGTATGAGTAGATGAAGTTAAACCAACTAAAGGTAACTCTTCCCAGCAGGTGGTGTAACGGGGGGTTCGCATTTCTCTTCGCATTCGCCACTGTTTACCGATTCCCTGCCCTCCCCAAAAAGCTCCACCTCCGCTGTACAGTGAAGCAACCTCCTCCACCGCATTGACAAAATCCTGACGCCTACGATTAGCATGCTCTTCAAAAAGCAAAGTTTGACGTACACCCGAGGGTATCAAATCCAGCAGGATTACCCCTGCTTTTTTGTAAGCATAATCGGGACGGAATATCGCCCGTAACAAGTGCTTTGCATTCTGCACGATACGAATGGGATCATCTGTTGGCTCATCCAATGCAAGAACCCGTGAGTTGGAATATTGTGGCTGATCCTCACGAAAACGATTTGTCATAATGAATACCTGTAGAGCGGAAGCAAGCGAACCTTCCGAACGGACCTTTCGGATTGCCCGCACACCATAGTTCGCAACTGCTTCCTCGAGTTCTTCCAACTCCGTGACTGGTTTGCCGAACGAACGGGAACAACAGGTGTTCTTTCTCGGGAGAGCTAATTCCTCCATTTCCAAACATGGTATTCCTGCAAGTTCGCGCTGAGTACGCTCCAAGGTAACTCCTCCGATTGCCCGAATCGGGGGTGATGGTGCCCGTGCGAACTGCCAGGCATTCANAAGCCCGATTCTACGCAAACGAGCACTGAGCCTCCGACCAATCCCCCAGACATCTTCGATAGTAATACTTTCAAGGGCTTGACGGTCGTTCTTTTCAATCACCATGCAACCAACTCCTTGCTTCTTGGCCAAACGGTTACCTGCCTTAGCCAGCGTCTTGGTCGGTCCAAGTCCTACGGAGATAGGGATACCTGTCCACTGTTTTACTTGGTCACGCATTCGTATGCTTAATTGAAGCGGGTCCATTACGCCTGTCAGATCCAAAAAAGATTCATCAATCGAATAGACTTCCAATTCCGGAGCAAAACGGGAAAGCACCGACACCACCCGGTTTGACATATCCCCATACAGTTCGTAATTCGAAGACAGCACGACTACCCCGTTCCTTTCGCATAATTTCCGTATTTGATGATACGGAGCACCCATGGGAATACCGATTGCCTTGGCTTCATTGGATCGAGCAACCGCACATCCATCGTTATTCGAAAGTACAATCACCGGACGGTTTTCCAAAGAAGGTCGAAAGACCCGCTCACAGGAAACATAGAAATTATTGCAATCCGCAAGCGCTATCACAGGGAATGGACCACATTCGTGACCACTCCCCATAAGTGAGTATCATCCTGTTCATGGAAATCAATGGGAGGGTAGTCGGGGTTTTCAGGTGTAAGCCAGGTTCGGCCTTTGGCTTTGCGAAGCCGCTTGACGGTTAATTCGCCGTTAATGGAAACAATCACCACCTTTCCGTTCGTGGCCTCAAGGCTACGGTCGACCACTAAAAGGTCACCATCATGTATACCCGCTCCAATCATGGAATCGCCACGGGCTCGCACGAAAAAGGTTGCGGTGGGCTCACGTACAAGATGGGTGTTCAGGTCAAGAACACCTTCGGCATAATCATCAGCCGGGGAAGGAAATCCAGCGGGTACCTCGTTTCCATACAAGGGAACCATATCTTCGCGCTCACGGACAAATCGAAGCACACGGTCAATCTTGCTTACGGGAATACGCACCGGTTTGGTGGGTTCTCCATAATGATTGGTACCCTTGGGGCGACCGGCACCCATTCGTTTTCCTCCACGGCTTGTCATAACCTTTTGAATGTTGTTACATTATTCAAAAAAAGCAAGAAAAGGATAAAGTAATAACTTGATCTAATGTTGAGAATTCTACGATCTATCAGTGTGGATTCTACAAACAAATCAAATACCATCAATCACCTGATCGTTGGGGCATCCCGTGGTATAGGTCGGGCATTGGTGGATCTATCGGTCCATGCAGGCCATCAAGTCTACGCTCTCTCAAGAAGGATCCCCGAGAACAAGCCAGAGTCGTGTCAGTGGATTACCGCCAGTGCCAACCAGCCGGAAACTTATCTTGATTACCTGCCCGATACTATTCACGCCCTCACGTTTTGCCCCGGAAGAGTCATTCTTGGTCCGATCAAGCGTCTCAAACCGGAACAAATGCTGGAAGCCTACCAAACCAGTGTACTTGACGCTTTCACAGCTATCCAGTCACTTTTACCACGATTGGATGGATCCATTGCACTGCTTTCGTCCGTGGCTGCCCGTACCGGATTGCCTAATCATTGTGCCATCTCCGCAGCCAAGTCGGCATTGGAAGGATTCGCGATTGCACTGGCCGCGGACCTTGCACCAAAAGTACGGGTAAATGTGGTTGCCCCCACCCTCACTCCCACAGAAATGGGGACCGCAATGGTAGGTGGTGAAAAAATGTTACCCATGATTGAAGGCAGGCATCCATTAAAGAAAATCCCCGCCGTGGAAGAAATCGCATCCACCATCGCCTTCCTTCACTCGGATGCAGCCACATCTATCACCGGCCAAGTTCTTAAGGTGGATGCAGGACTGTCTCAATTACGCCTCAATTCATGATTGCAGAAAACTATCAATCGTCTTCGGTCCTGGTATGGTTCCGTAAAGATTTACGATTACGAGACAATCCAGCTCTTGAATCTGCCCTACTGAGCAACAAGAAAATTATTCCCGTATTCATATGGGATCCTGAAGAAGGTGGACAATGGAGCCCAGGAGCCGCCTCCCGTTGGTGGTTGCATCATGCTCTGAAAAGTTTGACTCGGGATATCGAAAAATTGGGAGGAAAGTTGATTTTGGCAAAAGGCAAAGCTGCCGATTTAATCCCCCAAATTGCCAAAAATCATGGGGTAAGCAGAGTACTTTACGGGAGAACTTACGACCCACCTGGTCTAGCCACCCAAGAACAAGTTGAGGGATCTCTGGATGAGGCAGGCATTGACACCGAATCCTTCAATGCTTCGCTTTTACAAGAACCATGGGAAACCAAAAACGGATCCGGTAATCCCTTCCAAGTTTTTACCCCCTATTGGAGAAAGTCGCGCCCCATCATCTACCGTGAACCGGTCAGCTACGATCCATCCAAATTATCCTTTCATTTTTCGCCTACCCCAAAACTATCACTCGATGATCTAGATCTGCTACCCGATCATAGTTGGCACCAGAAACTCGAGGAACACTGGACGGTCTCCGAATCCGCAGCACACGAACAACTGGAGAGAACCGTAAACGAGGTTACTCATTCCTACGCAACTCGGCGAAATCATCCGTCTGTTGACGGTACTTCCCGGCTCTCTCCCTATCTCGCATGGGGCCTGATCAGCCCTCGTCAAATTTGCCAAAGTGTTTTACAGGCAGACAACGAAGGCGGCCATCGCGGAGAAAATAAGTTTTTGGTCGAGATCGGATGGCGAGAATTTTCCTACCATTTGCTCTACCATTATCCATCAATCCCCAATCAGCCTTTACGTCAAAAATACGCAGCCTTTCCCTGGCTGGATGATCATGCCAATCTCAAGCGTTGGCAATTCGGTATTACTGGATATCCCATGGTTGACGCAGGCATGCGCCAACTCTATGAAACCGGTTGGATGCATAATCGTGTACGCATGGTGGTTGCTTCTTTTCTAGTCAAACACCTCTTAATTTCTTGGACAGAAGGAGCCCGCTGGTTTTGGGATACCTTGGTGGATGCCGATCTTGCCAGCAACACTCAGGGTTGGCAGTGGGCCGCCGGATGCGGAGCAGATGCAGCTCCGTATTTTCGGATTTTCAATCCAATTACTCAGGGCGAAAAATTCGATGCACGCGGAGCTTACACGAAAAGATGGATACCATCTCTCGAAAATCTGCCTTCCAAGTATGTTTTTAAACCATGGGAAGCACCTGTCTCCTTGCTTGAAGAAAATGGGGTCGATTTGGGCGGTAATTATCCTGAACCTTGCGTTGATCATTCCGAAGGTCGGGCACGCGCACTTGCTGCTTTAGCCACCTTGAAAACTTCCTCTTAGCAACTTTTTACCGTTAGACTAGAATAATTTTATTTTTAGATAGTATGAGCACAGCCGTTGTTTGGTTCCGTAAATGTTTACGATTACATGATAATCCGGCTCTCTTTCAAGTTTGTGAAGATGAGAACATCAAACATATACTGCCCATCTACATTCTTGATTCGGAAATCGTCGGCAAAGATTTTGAAAAGCTAAGTCCCAACCGTATTCGTTTTCTTTTCGAAAGCCTAGTTGACTTAGATAACAAAATTAGTTCCTGTTCAAGCAACACTCTTCTTATCTTCCACGGTACGCCGCAAGATGTAGTTAAATCATTGTCCATTGGTTTCAAAAATCAATTGAAGTCATTTGCATCCGATTATTGTTCAGAACCACATGGTCGAAAAGTTAACTTAGACATTTCTAATTTGCTCCACGAACAATCCGGTACTGTTTGTCACTTTCATCCCGCCACTCACACCATTTTAGATCTTGAAAAAACGGTTTCTCAGCCAAGATTTAAAAATCCAAAGTCGATGAAAGACATTGAGAAAATCTTTAGTTTGACTTTCTCCAATGACGACCAAGGGTTTTTTCAAATCCCTAACCCGCTACCTGAACCAAAGGTGATAAAATCTATTACACCTGATTTTCAAGCAGATGTTCTTGCCAAGAATTTCAACGGTGAAATATTTTCTACTGAATCACTTAAAACCAAATTCTCGAAGCTAGGTTTTTTTAGATCAACTTCTGAAAGCTACTATTTCAAAGGAGGAGAGACAGAGGCTTTGCAAAGGCTCGATAGTAAAGTATCCAAACAAACGGATTATGTTAACTCCTTTAGGAAGCCCAAAACATCTTCAACTAACTCACCGCAGAACCCTTTGGAACCAAGCACAACAGGCCTTTCGCCCTACATTGCCATTGGCTCGTTATCCGTTAGAAACTTATGGCAAGCTGTTGAAAAAGCCAACCGTAGTGGCCCACATTCTCGTCCTCCTGAGTCTCTTCACGGTCAACTTCTCTTTCGTGAGATGTTTTATCTCCTCTCCTTATCCGTGCCCAATTGGGATTCCGATCAGGATAATTCCATGTGCAAAAAAATAAACTGGGGAAGGAAAGACCAATCTAAGTTAAATGCGTGGATAGACGGGCAAACAGGATTTCCTTTGATCGATGCATTGATGCGCCAACTCGATACAACCGGCTGGATGCATCACCTCGGTCGTCATGCGGTTTCCTGCTTCCTTACGCGTGGACAACTATGGCAGCATTGGAAAGAAGGTCGCGATGTTTTTGATAAAAAATTATTGGATTGCGACTGGGCCCTAAACAACGCTAACTGGTTATGGCTTTCCGGGGTAGCACCCTTTTCAATGCCTTATTTTCGTCTCTACAACCCGTGTCCTGATGGGAAATCCAGTCTCAATGTGGATGCGGTGGATGCCGGGTTTATCCGACATTGGGTACCCGAACTTAAAAACTTCCCGGTGAAATACATTTACGAACCACATCTGGCCCCGTCACATGTCCAGATCGAAGCAGAGTGCATTATTGGAAAAGATTATCCTGCACCCATGCTTGACCGAAAAGCGGCGGCTAAAGAAAACCTAGCTCAATTTAAAGCCAGCTTAAATTAGACTTTGCGCATTTAGAAAAGCAGCAAGTTACCATCCAAATCAGTCTTGTGGCCGCCAGCCATGGAAATGTTTTCATCCATGCCGGCATAACCCCGAATCATTTCAATTGTGTCGACCTCTTCGATTTTTTTATCTTTGCGCCATCGATGAATCCTGGGAAAACGTAGGGCAACACCTGACTTATGCCTGCCTGATGCCTTGACACCTTCGAATGCGATTTCAAAAACCAGACTCGGGTTGACTGCACGAACGGGCCCAAATTTCCCGATGATATTTTTTCTGACAAATTTGTCTACCTCTTCGATCTCTTCGTTGCTCAGGCCCGAATAAGCCTTGGCTACTGTAACCAGGTTGCCTGATTCATCCCATACCGCGAGTGAATAATCAGAATAAAGATTAGCTCTTTTACCATGACCAAGCTGTGCACTCACCACCACCATATCGGCCAGAAAAGGATCCACCTTCCATTTAAACCAAGACCCTTTCACTCGACCGCTCTCATACTTGGAATCTTTTCTTTTCAGCATAAAACCCTCGACTCCACGGTCTCTGGATTCTTTCCTCCGAATTTCCAAACTATTCCAGTCCTTTTCTTCAACCAACGGGGATATGCCAAGCGGTAAATGTCCCGGCATTTTATTCATTAAATCTTCCAGTTTTTTCCTTCTTTTTTCCATACACAGGGACCGCATGTCCTCACCATTCACTCTCAGTAAATCATAAGCTTGAAAACGAACAGGCTCCTTTTTCTGGATAGAAGGCCCAGGATGTTTGCGACCAAGCCTTTTCTGTAGTCTTGAAAAAGACCGCAACCCCTCCCTTCCCCAGGCAAGAATTTCTCCATCTATACACAAGCCGGGAGGCAAATATGGAATGCAGTCAAGAACCTCAGGAAAGGATTCATCAATCGACTCTTCTCCTCTCGACCATAGCATGCCTCCGCCTCCTCCCGTGGTCAGTAATTGTGCCCGAATACCATCCCATTTCCATTCCACTTGCCAATCCTTGACCTTACCAAGCGAACTTGCCTTTTCCTGCAGCGGAGAGGCTAGACAGAAGGGAAATGGACGGTTCATCGGATCTTTTTCGCCATCGGAGGGATCCAGGATGTCTTCCATTGTGAGATCATCACAAGTCCAATTTCCCGACAATCTTTGAGCAATCACCGCCGGCTCCACTTTACCCACTCGTGCCAAAGCCTTGCATAAGTTCCCTTTAGATACACCCATTCGAAAACCTCCGGTGAGAAGCTTATGAAAAGGCAACATTTCATCCATGGCGAGTAGATCCCATGCTCTGTAAAGTGTTGTTTTCCTCTCTTCAGTGTCCATTGCACGCAGAGGTAGGAGAAATTCTCGGATTGTTTCAGCAAGACTAAGAGGAATATTCTTGGAGTTGGAACCTGCCAAAAGAGAAACGGTTTCAGCAAGATCGCCAACACGATCATGGCACTCTTCAATCAGCCAAATGGGTAAATTTACCTTTTCTGAAAGGAATGAGCGTAATTCTCCAGTTTTTATTGCACCCTTGATTCGGTTGCCTGCCAAAAACCAACAGACCCAGATTGAATCTTTTGGACTCGCATCCTCAAAGTAGGTTATTAAGCGATCCAAGCGTTCATTAGTCTTGGTCATAGAATCAAGATCATGAAAAAGGGATGCGAACTTTTTCATTCCTCCTCCTCTCCCCGGATTCTGGCTCCTTCCAAAACTGAGCAATTTCGCCCTTGTTCACCTAGATATTTTGTGAGGGCATCACCATTTCCATGAGTTACCTTTATCTCTTCTGCTTCCGTTCCTCTTATCACTTCAAGTAAGCCATCCCAGTCCGCATGATCAGAAAGGATAAAACCACGATCAAGATTCCTCCTCCTACGGCCCCCCCGAATGGCCATCCATCCAGATGCAAAGGCCTTTCGGGCTGTACGAAATTTTCGGGTCCATGTTGAATCTTCAACAGCAGGTGGAGCTATAACCATAGCCTGATCAAACTTATACTCATGTCCCTTTTTTATTTTGATAACTTCAGGCAACTTAACACCTGCATTCTTGTAATGCTCTAAAAAGGGAAAGACTGCACTGTGGACATAAATTTGCCCAATTTCGTGATTTAATCCGGCTAGAACGCGCTGTGCTTTCCCCAATGAGTAGGCAAAAAGGAGAGAGGTTCTGCCTTCTTCTGCATTTTCCGACCACCATTGATTTATTTGTTGATGAATTATTTTCTCAGGTTGCCATCGATAAACTGGAAGACCAAAGGTGCATTCACTAATAAAGCCGTGGCATTTTACCAATTCGAAATGCTCGCTTGTTTGGTCAACCTGTGGCTTGTAATCGCCACTTACCACCCAGACCTGCCCACCCACTTCTACACGCACCTGTGCAGAACCAAGTATATGTCCTGCAGGGTGAAAGGAGACAGTAGCTTTTCCAATCTTAATTTTTTTGCCAAATGGGAGGCTATTAATTACGGAATGTTCACCAATTCTTAACTTAAGAAGAGGTTTACATGTATCAGAACATAGATAACTGGAATGTCCTGGTCTTGCGTGATCACTATGAGCATGGGTAATTAATGCACGTTCGACATTTCCCCGCGGATCGACAAAAAAATCTCCGTCCGGACAATAAATGCCTTCCTTTCGAAGCTCTAGGACTTTATTTTTCAACTATCGAACAATAATTTAAAACACTATCCATCAAGGGATTACATAAATTCTTAATACTAATTCATCAGAAACTCAATAAAAGAAACTAATTTTTTGTTATTAGGTGATCTTTAATTCTCAAGCCCTCGTTTTATTTATACAAATGAATTACAGTAAACCTGCACCCACAAACAAGGAAAATAATCTCGATCCGATAGGTAGATTCATTTCCGAGCGTTCACGCATGGCTCCCCCCACCAAAGAGGAGTGCGACGAACTTTTCGTCAAAATGTCTGAAGGTTCTGATGAGGCAAGAAAAGAATTGATAGAGAGGCACGTTAGGCTAGTTGCCTCCATCGCACTTAAATTTCGTCAAACTTGTGTGCCAATGGAAGACATCATGGCCGAAGGAATTCACGGTCTTGTAGTGGCCTTAGACAAATTTGATCACACCAGAGGTATCAAACTCAGCACATACGCAGCTTGGTGGATTCGTCAGAGAATTCAAAGACTAATCGGTAAGATGTCCAGCGCAGTCGCAGTTCCACATGATGTTTCACAAGGTAAGAGAAAAGAAAACCTTGTCCGTACCCAATTACAAATAGACTTAGGCAGGAATCCATCTGATTCAGAAGTCAACGATGTATTGGGCAAGGATCGTAATTTGTCTAACAGAGTTAAGTTTGCACCCGCTAGCACTCTTTCACTTGATGAACCTCTTGGCGATGATTCCAATCAGACGTTATCTGACATTATGTCTGCTGAAGAAGAAGTAAATCAATCATACAGAGAAGATGGTTCTCTCTCTGATGATATGTCCGTTGCCCTTAGCTTTTTGGATCAGAGGGAAAGGAAAGTTCTATCAATGAGATTTGGTATCGGACAAGATGATTCTATGAAACTTGATGAAATCGCTGATGTTCTCAATGTTTCTGGTGAAAGGGTTCGTCAATTGGAGGCGCTTGGGTTACGAAAGTTAAGAGCGGTTCTAATGCAAAGCGGAAAACTTGACTTCCGTCAGCTAGATAAGCTTGTAGGAAAAGAATTACGTGGTAAAACCAAAATGAGTCCACTTGAGTTGTCTCTCATTTTGGATTCAGCTGCGTAATGTCATTTTCCATATCTAAGTGGGTTTGCCCACCTCCTGAGACTTTCTCAGAACCTCCTACTATTGGTGCCAAAGTGGAGTGGTTTCGTTGCGTACCTTACATTCTCATTCACGCACTCATCATTCTTGCTTTCTTTTACCCTTTTGTCTGGCCCTGCCTTGTTTTGTGTACCGCATCATATTCCATTAGAATGTTTGCTATTACCGCATTTTATCATCGGTATTTTTCACATCGGGCTTTCAAGACAAATCGTGTTGTTCAGTTTTTGGGTGGATTCATTGCATGTTGTTCGGCCCAGCGTGGTCCATTGTGGTGGGCCGCCCACCACCGACGACACCACCGCCACTCCGACACAGAAAAAGACATGCACTCTCCCAAAACCAATAGTTTGTTTTGGAGCCATACTCTGTGGTTCATGACTGATTACGCTGTCCCAACTTTTTTGAAAGAAATTCCCGATTGGTTAAAGTTTCCTGAATTACGCTTCATCAACCGCTACGATTGGATTCCAGTAGTTATCTGGGCAACTTGTTCTTACCTTCTTGGCGAGTGGGCGTGGTTTAGCGTTCTGACTGGTATGTCAGGGATGATGACTTTCATCTGGGGTTTCGTCATACCTACTGTTTTGTTATATCATGGAACTTTTGCCGTAAATTCATTGACTCACCTATGGGGTAAGAAACGCTTTGAAACTGGTGATGAAAGTCGAAACAACTTATTTGTTGCCATTTTTACATTTGGAGAAGGTTGGCATAATAATCATCATTTTTTCCCAGGTTCTGCGAAGCAGGGATTTTTCAAGGGTGAATTTGACTTAACATATATTGGTCTTCGCATACTTTCTTTGCTTGGATTGGTCAGCGATCTAAGACCTGTTCCCGCTTGGGTTAAGAAAAAGGCTTTGGATCAATAGTTCCTCAATTCTCACATGAGAATTGCAATCGTAGGTTCAGGCATATCTGGTTTAATTTGTGCTTACCTCCTAGGGAAAAACCATCAAATTACATTATTCGAAGCTGACTCCAGGCCCGGTGGTCACGTTAATACGGTTGCGACAAAAGGACTCACCGGAACTTATAAAATCGATACTGGCTTCATTGTTTTCAATCAGGAAAACTACCCAAACTTCATCCGACTTCTTGAAAACCTAAAAGTGCCATCGCAAAAAACTCGAATGGGATTTTCCGTCCGTTCTGAAACTTCAGGTTTAGAGTACAGTGGAGAATCGATGTTAGGTTTGTTTGGGCATTTTAGAAATCTTACAAGTCCTAAACACTGGGGAATGGTTATTGATATTCTCAAATTCCATAAACTTGCTGAAAAGATTTCTGATCCAGAAGAAACGGTTGATCATTTTATCGATCGTACCGGCCTTGGAAAAAGATTCAGAGAAGCATTTCTTCTACCTCTCGGCTCAGCTCTGTGGTCTTGTTCATTGGAAAGATTTGGAAATTTTCCGATGGAATTCGTTACTGACTTTCTTGCCAACCATCAAATGCTTCAGGCTAACAACAGGCCTATTTGGCGAGTTATTCAAGGCGGATCAAGAACTTATGTCGATGTAATTGTCAACGAGCTTGGCGATCGGCTTAAATTGAGTTCACCGGCAAAACAAATTACACGTATTGAGTCAGAAGTTGAGATCGAATTCCCTGACGGAACGAAGCAGCCTTTTGATGAAGTAATCCTTGCCTGCCATGCCGATCAATCTCTTCGATTAATAAGAAATCCGGAAGCTGAAGAATCCAAATTACTCCAATCTTTCCCATACGAGGAAAATAGGGTCACATTACATTCAGATGATTCGGTATTACCGAAAAGAAAAACAGCCCGTGCTAGTTGGAATGCATATCTTCCGACAAAACAGGAAAATCATGCTCTGGTAAGCTACGACATGAATATTCTGCAAAGCCTCCCCACTAGAGAGCCTTTTTGCGTATCACTGAATCAGAACAATCAAATCGCTCCAAATAAGGAGCACGCAAATTTTCAGTATTCCCATCCCACATATCACCCGGGACGCAAGAGTGCACAGCAAAACCATCATCAGTTTATCAGGCGTCGTGGAATATCACTTTGCGGAGCATATTGGGGATACGGATTTCACGAAGACGGTCTGAACAGCGGCCTTCGTGTATGTAAAGCCTTTGGAGAAAGTCTAAGATGAACAGTTCTCTGTACTTTGGTAAAGTTAGCCATCACCGAAAGACTCCAAAAATTCACAATTTGCAATACGGAATTTTCATGGCTCATCTTTTTTTGGATGAACTCGATTTGGTTTTCAAGGGGCGTTGGCTATGGTCTGTTAATCGGCCCAACCTCTGTTCTTTCAAAAGAAGGGATTACCACCGTCCAGAAATTGATTCACTCCAGGATGCCGTTCAAGAAACTATGTCCAAGCAACTGGGAGAGAACTTAAAAGGAAGAGTCTCGATCTTAAGCCACCTACGTACTTTCGGCTATTGTTTCAATCCGGTCACTTTTTATTACCTATGGCATGATAACCTTGCTTCGCCCATCGCGATTATGACAGAAATCACCAATACTCCATGGGGTGAAAGATATGCAAAATGTTTCCGCTGGACAGATTCGGGTTCGAAACAGAAATCTGAGTACGATTTTCGCAAGGAATTTCATGTTTCCCCTTTTATTGGGATGAATGTAGATTATGATTGGCGATTCCAAAAACCGCAAGAAACCGTCAAAGTTGATATGTACCTCCGACAAAATAATGAAAGTTTTTTTTCGGCTCATCTTCTTCTAAAACAAAAGGCAATCTCATTTCAAAATCTTTCCATGGCACTTATTCGTTTTCCCTTTATGACACTTAAGGTTACTGCTGCGATCTACTGGAACGCCCTATTGCTCAAGCTTAAGGGATGCCCCTTTTATTCTCATCCCAAGAATTTGGAAACTACTTATGACTGAACAGGCAAACGAAGAATTTAATGATTTTTCGCAGACTGATCAGAGGAAGGTTGGTTTCTTTGAAAAAGTACTTTATCGGCAACTCGACCTTTCTGATTCAGGTTTTTTGGAAATGAAATCTCCCTTAACCAAACATAGTTTTGGAGGTGGTGATAATAATGAGTTACGAGCAGACCTCCATATTCATCGTACCGAATTTTTCCGCAAAGCCTGCCTCGGAGGTTCTTTAGGAGTTGCCGACAGCTATGCCGATGGTGACTGGGACTCAACTGATTTGGTAAAATTCTTTCGCTTTTTTCTACAAAACCAAAAAGTAATGGATGGAATGGAAGAAGGTTGGGCCACCTTGCTCAACAAATTTGCAAGATGGGCATACCTAATCAGTCAGAAAAACACCATTCAGGGAAGTCGTAAAAATATTTCACTCCACTACGATTTGGGAAATGATTTCTACGAGTTAATGCTTGATTCGACTATGACTTACTCCTGCGGAATTTTTACTTCAGATAATTCCACACTGGAAGATGCATCCTTAGCTAAATATGACCGAATAATTGATCAGCTCAAGATAGAGCCTCACCACCAAGTTCTAGAAATTGGCTGCGGATGGGGAGGATTCGCCGAAAGACTGGCTCAAAGGACCGAAGCCAAACTCACGGCCACCACCATATCAGATGAACAATTCAAATACGCCGTAAAACGTATTGAAACTATGGGAGAATCGGAAAGAATATCAATTGTCCAGAAGGATTACCGTACTCTTACCGGACAATTTGATCGTGTGGTGTCCATAGAAATGATCGAGGCTGTAGGTCACGAATATTTACCCACTTACTTTTCCAAGATTGCAGAGCTTCTTTGCCAGAATGGAGCTGCCATGATTCAGGCAATTACAATGCCGGATCACCGTTATTCCCAGTATCTCAAAGAAGTCGACTACATCCGTACCCGAGTTTTCCCCGGAAGTAACGTTCCATCGATTTCCGCTATGATTGATGCTGTTGCCAAAAAATCGGATCTCCGGCCCACCAATATTTTTGACTTTGGCTATCACTATGCCCGCACTCTCAGAGAGTGGCGTCTACGCTTTATTGAAAATGAAGATAAAATAGCCAAGTTGGGATACGATGAAAATTTCCGCCGAGCATGGATCTACTACCTATGTTATTGCGAAGCAGGATTCGAGGAAGGATACACAGGTGACATACACCTTCTTTTAACGAAACCAAATTGTAATCTCTCGAAGGGGTTTCCTAAATGAATTCCAAATTCTCGTTCATTATAGATCTGATGGCCTTTCAAATTGCATGGTTTCTGTGTGTGCTCGCAATTAAAACACCCTTCCCGAAAATCTCACCTTTCATTGCCTTGGTTATAGTTTTCACCCGTACGATGCAGGTAGGCAGATTTCGTCTTATGATCCCCTTTATTGTTTCCTCCCTCATTATTGGAATCATTGGAGATGCCACACTCGTTCAATTAGGGCTTCTCCAATTTCAGTCCTACCCTAATATCTTTGGTTCCCCCTTATGGATGATTACACTATGGGCATGTTTTGGCACAATGCTCAGACCTTTATTTAGTTGGTTCCTTGATCATTGTTGGCGTTCAATCCTGGGTTTTTCAATCGGTGGAGTTGTTGCATATTGGTCAGGGCAAAAATTGGGTGTACTCGAGTTTTCCAATTCATGGGTTAGTGCCTTGGGAATCGCGGGAGAATGGGCGATCGCTGGAACCGTTCTGCGATTTTTACATCTGAAATTTCCTGAACCATACAAAGAATGAGCACACATGAATTATTGCTATACGGGCAGCTCGGAGCCTCGTTTGTTATGCTGATTGGTTGGATCATCGCCCTGTTTATCAAAAACACATCTTATGTTGATGTTCTTTGGGCATACGGCGTTGGAGTAGTTGGTCTTTGCTTTTTAGTAATACAATCAGACCAATGCCATCCAGCCCGACTTTCTGTACTGCAAGGAATCGTCGCCGTCTGGTCATTGCGCCTGGGCACTCACCTACTTCGTCGATGCTGGGGAAAACCAGAGGATGCCCGCTATGCATATTTACGGGAGTATCTTGGAAAAAATGCCAATCTTGGATTTTTTATCTTTTTTCAAGTGCAGGCCTTTTGGATAGTTCTTTTTGCCTCCCCCTTTTTGATTCTTGTTCAAAACCCAAACGATCTCGGAATTTGGGATCATTTGGGACTGATCATTTGGATCACTGGTTTTGTTGGAGTAAGCCTGGCCGACAAACAGTTGCGAATGTTTAAAGAAAAGCACAAGGATAGTCGAAAGGAAGTATGTAATACCGGACTGTGGAAATATTCCAGACATCCAAACTACTTCTTCGAGTGGGTTCTTTGGCTTGGTTATATCCCTCTGGGCATTCTGTCCAACGGAGGGTCATGGCTCTTCCTGATACCACCGGTGCTTTATCTTTTTCTTGTTAAAGTCACAGGGATTCCTTTTGTTGAAGCCCGCAAACTGGAAGCCAGTGGAGAAGAGTACAAAACATATGTCAAAACCACTTCTTCTTTTTTCCCGAGATCTCCACGGAATTCAGTTTCTTAAAACATGAGCTTAACGGACACGTTTATTGACTTCGCTGAACGCGGATTTATTCCTGATTTTATAATCCGGGCCGGTATCAGAAATCTTTGTCGTAAACGACTTCAACAATGCCGGACCGATGATTGCGAAGCCAATGCCGAATTGGTGGAAAAGTATATGCGATCAGTGGACGACTCACCCCTTGCGGTTCTCACGGACAAAGCCAATGAACAACACTACGAAGTGCCCGCCGCTTTTTATCACAAAGTTTTAGGAAAAAACCTTAAATACAGTTCCTGCTTTTTTGAAGATCTGGTAAGTGATCTCAGCACCGCTGAAAATCGAGCCCTTGAACTGACCTGTGAGCATGCTGACCTACAGGATGGCCATCGAATTCTTGAACTTGGCTGCGGATGGGGTTCCCTTTCTCTATGGATGGCAAAACACTTCCCCAAGGCCAAGATTACCTCGGTTTCCAATTCGAATTCTCAGCGTCAATATATCATGGGACAGGCAAAGGAAAGAAAGCTTTTCAACCTGCAAGTGATCACTGCGGATGTAAATACCTTCGAACCGGAAGATTCCTTTGATCGAGTGGTTTCCGTGGAGATGTTTGAACATGTTCGTAATCATCGGGGTCTTTTTAAACGGATTTATTCATGGCTGATAAAAGATGGGAAACTATTCACCCATGTCTTCTGCCACCGATCCACATCCTACCCCTTTGAAGTTGAAGGGGAAGACGACTGGATGTCCAAACATTTTTTTAGCGGAGGCACCATGCCCGCGGATGAATTGTTTTTACGCATCTGCGGAAAATTAGAATTGGAAACCAGATGGCGTTGGTCCGGTGAACATTATGCAAAAACATCCGAATGCTGGCTTGAAAACCTCGATAAAAACAAATCAGAAGTTCTTAAATTATTTCAATACGAAATGGATACAGAGCAAGCCAATAGGATGTTTCATCGCTGGCGTATCTTTTTTCTCGCGTGTGCCGAGACCTTCGGCTTCGCTAACGGACAGGAATGGTGGGTAAGCCATTATCTATTTAAAAAGACGTGAAAACCATTATGCTGACTCGTTCTGGTTTTTTCTCTTTTCTCCCAAAAAGAAAACCTGTGCATCTCCCTTGCTTTTCAGTAGAGCTAAAATGGCATAGATTCCGGCAACTAAATTGCCGCCCACGCATATGGCAACTGCCCAAGCCAGTTTGATTCCTGGACAACACTCACGGTAGGCAATCCATCCGATAAAGAAAAAGAATCCGACATATACATCGAAGAGAGAAACGATACCCCACGGATTTTCCATCAACTCCCTTCCGTCTATCCAAAAATCACCCACGATGAACCCGTAAGCCAAAGCACCGCCCATGACTACGGTGAGGACTATCAAATAGATTAGGGCAAACCTATCGCCCATTATACAACAGGGTATTTAGGAAGTAGCAACGGATAGAGCCTGCTCGATATCAGCAATGATATCATCTGCATGCTCGATACCAATAGATAAACGTACAAGTTCAGGGGTAATGCCACCCGCTTTTTGCTGTTCCTCATTCAATTGAGAATGAGTTGTTGTAGCTGGATGAATCGCAAGACTTCGAGCATCTCCAACATTTGCAAGGTGAGAGAACAAGTTCAGGTTATCAATGAATTTAGGACCTGCTTCCGCTCCTCCCTTGATACCAAAGACCACCATGGAACCGCCTTTGCCACCAAGATATTTTTGATTGAGGGCATGCATTGGATCTCCTTCCAAACCAGGGAAGCGTACCCATTCGACTGAATCGTGTCCCTGTAAATATTTTGCAACTGCAAGAGAGTTTTCACAATGACGCTCCATTCGAAGTGGAAGGGTCTCAATCCCTTGGAGGAACTGCCAGGAATTATCCGGGGCGATACAGGCTCCGAGATTACGAAGGGGAACCGTACGCATGCGCAGAATAAATGCTAGAGGAGCTAGTGGTTCAGGAAGATCATGTCCCCAGCGAAGACCGTGGTAACTGCTGTCCGGCTCATCATAGAGGGGAAATTTTCCGTTCTTCCAATCAAAGGTACCCGAATCTACGACAACACCCCCTATACCATTACCATGTCCTCCTAACCATTTGGTTAGAGAATGAATCACGATGGATGCACCGTGTTCAATGGGCCGAGTGAGATATGGAGTGGAAAAGGTACTGTCCACAATCAAGGGAATTCCGTTATCTGCGGCAATCTTTCCGATTGCCTCCAAATCAGCAACATCGAGCCCTGGATTACTTACCGTTTCACAAAAGAGGGCTTTGGTCTTCTCAGTTATGGCAGCTGCGTAGTTTTGCGGATCATTGGGGTCAACAAACTTAACGTTGATTCCAAACTTGGGAAGGATGTCATTAAACTGTGTGTAAGTGCCACCATACAAATTGTTGGCAGAGATGATCTCATCTCCTTCTT
>NZKO01000085.1 GCA_002692535.1 Opitutia bacterium | reverse complement strand
ATTCTCGGGTTCTCCAGTACCGAGCAGAAAGCGATCGTTTGACAAAATATCCGAATAATCGAAACGAGCAAAAGTTTCCCTTAATAGTGCCGGGTCCTTCTCGGCAACCAATACATTAACGCCCGTCCCGGAATTTTCCATGAAGTATCTTACGTGTGATCCGTCACCAAATCCCGATAGTGAGTAAAGTGATTCGGGAACGAGATTAAGATTTGCAAACCACCTTTCAATCAGTTTTTTGGGATTATTGGAACCATAGGGGGAGTACTCATATTCTCCATGTGCCATCTTGAGTTTTGCACCTTTGGGAGTGTCCACATAATAGAAAGATGCTGGCATCCTATTCGCTGTCTCCATGATCTTGATGTAAGCATCCGCAAAGCGTTTCTTGAGTACGGCCTCATTGGCTGGTAGCATTTTCGATGGCTTCATGAGACATTCTCCACTCTGTTCTTAAGATATGGAATGATATCCTTTTGAAATAATTTTATGGATTCGTTGTATACTGGAATGAAACCATGAAAGATTTCATCTGAAAGAAGTGCTGGATTGCCCTGCTCAAAAGATTGAAGGATGTTTTCCAAGGATTTAGATTGCTTGGTGGCGATTTCCTTGAGGTCTTCTCCCCATGGCGGAGAATAGGCAGTAGCATACGGAGAGATGCTATCCAAAAGCTCAGCAAAAGGTTGGATTTTCTCAATGAATTCATTCATTCTNTTGAAGACTTCAGACCAAGCAAGCGTTAGAACATTCTTCTGATATGCATCNAGATGCTTNCCTGTCTCACTCATTTGATTTATGGATTCGATGGATAACTTCATNGTAAGTTCATCATGAGTGATACTGGTTATNACAATCTTTTCATAANTGGCTGGNAGNTCTCCTCCTTCTGGATANTCACCATCTACCTCTATTGTATAAATCACTTTGGCCTGCTCACTNAGGGCTTCCATCAGCAACTGGTATACCTGAGCAGTCTCCTTTGGGATGTCTCCCTCGAAAACCACGTCTTCTCCGTCTACAATTACCTGAGTCACAACCTTACCTTACATGATCATGAAACATTTGGAAACATGAAAAATCACTGGTTTCCTTTCTATTATTATATTTTTCAAGAAATAATAAATATACCTTAAGATGTTTTTAATCAGTGGCTTATATGTTTCAAAATGAATGTTTTAAAATTTTTTTTCAATTTTTACTAAAGTGCTCATCGTCGTTGCCGATAATCCTCAATGTCGGTGACAAGGAGGTTGCCGATAAGGGACTCAAATCCCTTCTTCAAAGTCAAATACCCAAGGCGTCACGGAAGACGCCTTCACATAGTCAAGGAGGACAAAAGTGAGCATAACAATCAACTCAAATATGGCGGCGTCTTATTCGGCGCTNAACATGAAACGGGCAAACAATCTTCTTACGAAGAGTTTGCAGCGGTTATCTAGTGGTAATCGTATAGTATCGCCTAGCGATGACGCGGGTGGTCTTGCCGTCGGCATGAAACTTCAAAGTGCCTTNCGCAGATCCGAAGCAGCAAGACTNAACACCCAAAATGGTGTTTCTTTCCTACAAATGCAAGATGGCGCTCTAAAGGTTGCCGGAGAGATTCTTGACCGCATGGCTGAACTNAANAGCTTNTTTAATGACGTATCTAAAAGTAATTCAGACCGTGAAACATACAATCACGAATTTAANGAGCTNCAAAANGAGCTNAANATGCTAAAGAATCAGAAATTCAATGGAGTTTCTCTTTTTGCAACGACTCAAAGCGACAAAAATCCTCTTAAGATAATTACTTCTGAAGATGGACTTGGCGAGCATATTGAACTGTCAAGAACCGGTCTTTTTGAGAATTTCAAATCCAAGTTTGGAGCTGATGGAGTACTAAACACTGGTTCTCACGGAGAATACCGTCAGGTAATTGGAGATTTCACCCGCGATGGTGGTCTCGTTGACGCCACTCCAGGATACACTTCACGGGAATACGCCGAAGGTGATGTCGTATACATGGACGGTCCTACTGCAGGAACATCTGGATACTTCATGGCTTTGTCCGATGTTAAGACTGGAGCAAAGATCCAAGATACAGGAGGAGCAACTTCTCTTTGGATTCGTCTGGCGGATGAAGATGGAAAAGGTTTCGCTGAGGCTTACCCACAAGCTCCTNTATANGATCACACGAGCCTCAAGTTTAACGCTGATGGAGAGGAAATTGCCTACCTGCAGGGNGAGGTGGTCAAGATTCCAGCTCACTGGGCAAGTAGCGGAAGCTTTTTGTTCCTCGAAGCGCAAACCGACATTCCTCGCGGAATCGATCTGGCTACATTGTATGACAATAATCAAGTGGGACCCAATGGTTTCTTTGATTATGTCGGTGCTGAGAGAAGCAATGGTAAAATAGTCGATGGCAAACCATTGACTGAATACCTAAGAACCAACGCTGACCTTCCTATGCCATCCGTTTATAACGGNACCGCAGCAGGTCTTGCTGCCGTTATGCAAAGTGATTACAGTAATGGTCTGAATCCGGGTTATGTTCTTGCTACTGATGGCATTTATGCTCCTGCTGGAGACTGGGGGATATCACAATGGGTTTCCTTATCCTCTTGGAATGAAGGTGACCGGGTTCTCAACACATCCAACAACACCATCGAAGAAATCACTGCAGCCGTTAAGGGTAAATACTTCGGAGGGTCTTACAATTCTGGTGACTTTGTTTTCGCCCAAGGAACTTGGTTTCNAGCNGANTCTCANGTNAGTGTAGGTGCCGTNGCNAGCGAACCTTCAGGGATTTTCCAAGTATCAAATGCATTTACTTCTGGCGAGACCGTTAAAGCCAGTGACGCAGCTGGAGATGACGTTCTGATCTACGCTTCTGCTAACATGCAGGGCAATGCCGGTAGCATGAACCAATCATTGGCTGCGAATAGTGTTATTCTGCAAAATTCCAATTGGTACGAACTTTCAAATGCCCACCACGGCATCTGGAATAATCAAATGACCGGTTTGGCTGCGAATGATACAGTTAAATACAACAATGATGGAAACATTTACCGTTTCACTGGTACTGCAGGTACTGAAAGTTCAGTTCCAGGCACTAACGGTGATTGGACTCTTGTTGTTTCATCTGGTGACTTGAGTAATGGAGGAGCCCCAACTAGTTACTTCAGTGATGTTACCACTGCCGTTACCAACGACGCTACTCTTGCAGGAGGATTTGCTGCGACTGGAACTCCTTCGGGAACTTATTTCATTCGCTCTCCTTGGCAGTACGCCACACCTGACACCACAAATGGAGGCAAGGTAGATAAGACCTCAGAATACACCGACGTAGGAAACTACACGAATTGGACCAAGACTCATTACACTCACCTTCAAGGTTCAACCGTGAGCACAAGCTACACTCGTGGAGATAACATCTTCTATCAAGGAAAGAACTACATCTACACTTCCAACCTCGATTCCGACAATCCATTGTATGCCTCAACCGGTGGTTACACTGAGTTTTCCGATCTTTTGGCAAGAGGTGCAATTAGAGAAGTGCCTATGTACATTGACCGAGTCGGAGGAGGTGGATCATCCAGTCTTCCAACGGACGTTTATTTCCGCCCGGATGAGGATCTTGAGTATGTGGATCGCTTGCCAAGCGGAGAAGTTCGTACCATAAACACCGCAAGACGTACGGATTCCCCTCTTCCTCCAGGTGATGAAATCTTCAATTCAGCTGATGATGCATTCTATGGTGGTCTTCAGGCAGGAAACGATGGATTGTACGGAACGGCTGATGATTACTATGAGGCTCAAGCCTTTGAGAGCCAGGCACAGTCCAGCCCCCACATTGACGCGGATGCAGATAACAATGTCAATTTGTTGAATCAAAGCACAAATCTTGAAGACTTCAGTGTTGCCGACTTCGTTGACTTTATCCAGACATTGGCAAATGTTCGCGCCGTCAATGGCGGCACCATGTCAAGATTGGGTTATGCCGAGCGTATTCTTGAGGAAAACGAGATAAACTTGGGAGCAGCGGTATCGAGAATCATGGATACGGATATGGCTGTCGAGTCAACCAGAATGGCTAAGCAGAATGTATTGCTTCAAGCAGCTGCCTCAATGGTGACCCAGGCGAATCAGTTGAACAATGTTGTCCTGAGCCTTCTGCAATAAGTGGCATTTCGGACAATTCAATTG
>NZKO01000084.1 GCA_002692535.1 Opitutia bacterium | reverse complement strand
TGATTGCCCAAAAATCGAAACAGTCCCCATCCGGAATTTGAGTTTCGTAAAGGCTTTAAGATGAGACTTCTTGTTATTTGCTGGGTTGTAATTCCTTTATATTTTCGATTCCTTTTAGTGCAATTATCCTATCCGTTTCCGGTTGCGCTCCACTTACGCCTATGGCACCCACTATATGGTCTTGATAGTAAATGGGAATTCCACCCTGTACCCCTCGGATGACCTTTAAGCTACCGATGTCCATAATTTCCAAGTTCTGTCCATTTCGGGCAGGTAATTCCTCCGTAGAAACTCCTTTAAAATAGGAAGTCTGGGCTTTGAATTTGGCAAAATCATATAGACCTGGATCCATTTTTTCACTTTTGGAACTAGCCAGAATCCGCCCATCAATGCCAACAACTATTATGGCAACGTTAACTTTTTGACTTAATGATTCTTGATGGCATGCACCAAGAATTTTTAAAGCGGTTGAGGTGTCCAATCTCGGAATTTCTTCCAAATTTATTTCTCCATTAGATATTAGGTTACAAAAAAGAAGGGCTGAAAGGGCAATTCTCATGGTCGGATTAGGGCTAAATATTTGGGTTCCAGCAATTACTTGAGTAATATCTGTTTATATTAAAAAGCATGTCAGGGTTCTAAATTAAAGGTTAAAATAAGATTTAAAGTTTGTTTTCCTTGCCATGGAAAGAAAAAAGCCCTTCCTATGTTTGGATACTCCTTTTTCCTGTAACCTCCTTTTATAAGAAAAACTATGAGCCCAAATACCCAAGCCCAAGCCCGTTCCGGAATGCTTGCCGGAGGAAATTGGATCATTGATCAGGTGAAGATCATTGATGTTTATCCCAAGCACGAACAACTCGCCAATATTTTTGATCAGTCCCAGGGAACGGGTGGTTCCCCATATAACGTACTTCTCGACCTTGCCAAGATGGGTGCTGACTTTCCTCTACAGGGTGCCGGACTGGTTGGGCAGGATGCACTTGGTGAATATATCATTGAAGATTGCCGAAAGCACAATATTGATCCCAAATTCATCTCCGTTTCACCCGGGACAAGTACATCCTACACCGATGTGATGACCGAGCGAGAAGGCGGAAGGCGTACTTTCTTTCACAATCGTGGTGCGAATGCGACTTGGGACGGTTCAGAAATTGATTTCGATAACAGTTCCGCCAAAATTTTTCATTTGGGTTATCTTCTCCTGCTTGATGCGATTGATCAAAGCGAATCCGAACATGGCACCGTAGGTGCCGCCCTGTTGGCTCAAGCACGGGCTTCAGGCATGAAGACAAGCATTGACGTTGTAAGTGAGGATAGCGATCGTTTTGCCAAAATCATCGGTCCTGCTCTCAAACAGGTCGACTATTGCATCCTCAATGAAGTAGAGGGCAGTAAAGTTACCGGTGTTCAGGTACGGGAAGAGGGAAAGCTTTTGAATGAAGGAATTGAAGAGACTGCGAGTAAATTGTTTGAACTCGGAGTCGGAGATTTGGTTGCAATTCATTTTCCTGAAGGCTCTTACGCTCAGTCTAAGGATGGAGAAAAGGTATGGCATGGCTCCCTTGCTTTACCAAAAGGGTATATCAAAGGAGCAGCTGGAGCAGGGGATGCTTTTTGCGCGGGAGTCCTTTATGGTGTGCATGAAAATTGGTCGCTTGAGAAATCTTTGCTAACCGGAACCTGTGCTGCCACTGCCTGTATGTCCGATCCCACCTGCACCGATGGATTACGCGCCCTCGATGAGTGCCTTGCTCTTGCAGAAGAATTTGGAATTGGGGAAGACGAAGTCTAAAAAGAATTTTTCATCCTTGAGCTCGGGCTCGTTTTCCGAGATCAAGGTTAGCATATTATGAATTCGGAAGATCCCTGCAGTCATTTTGATTCAAACGTCCGGGCGGAAGCTCTCAGTAAAGAGGTCGCAGAGGCCGATTTCCCCCCTGCCACGACTTGGGTAAACGCTCACGCTCATACTTTTTACTCTTTCAATTACAAAGGATATTCGCCAAGTCGTTTTGCATTGGAAGCAAAGAAAGCAGGACTGGAAATGGGAGGAATTGTTGATTTCGATGTGCTTGATGGGTTGGAAGAGTTTTGGGAAGCAAGCCGTCTTCTTGATCTGAAAGCGTCCGTGGGGATTGAATCCCGCGTTTTTGTTCCTGAATTTTCTGATCGGGTTATTAACTCTCCGGGTGAACCGGGAATCAGTTATCATATGGGTACCGGGTTCACCACAACTGACATCCCCTCCAAGGCCCAAACATTTCTTGATGGCATGAGGCAAACCTCGGAACAGAGGAACCGGGCAATGGTCCAGCGGGTAAATGCTTTTCTTTCACCCCTAGTCTTAAATTACGAGGATGATGTGATACCTTTGGTGCCCAAGGGTAATGCGACCGAGCGTCACCTTTGTCTGGCTTATGCTCAGAAGGCATCAACTCAATTCCCAGAAGAAACTGCTCTTCGTGATTTCTGGAGTGCAAAACTTGGTGTTCCAGCGGACGAGCTAAGAGAGGTACCCGACGGGCGCGGTATGACCGATCTAATCCGTGCCAAGACCATGAAGCAGGGTGGAGCGGGCTATGTTCAACCGGATTCGGGCTCTTTTCCCCAAATGGCGGAGATGAATGAATTTGTTTTGCAGTGTGGAGCCTTGCCAACCATGACTTGGCTTGACGGATGTTCTGCAGGAGAGGAGGCGATTGACGAATTACTTGAAGTCGCCCGCTCAACCGGAGTGGTTGTTTTCAATATAATTCCTGACCGTAACTATACTCCAGGATCTCCGGACCAAAAACTCGCCAATCTTCAGCAGGTCGTCGATATATGCAGGGATCTTGATATGCCCCTGCTTGGAGGAACCGAAATGAATAGCCCCGGTCAAAAATTTGTAGATGATTTTGATTCAGAGGAGCTCAAGCCTATGCATCCGCAGTTTTTGACCGGATCCAGGATATTGCATGCGCATTCTACGCTTCAGCGCTTGGCCGGCATGGGATACCTCAGTTCCTGGGCAGATGATCAGTTTTCCACTACTTCTGTAAAGAACGAATTTTATGGTCGATTTGGGGAGATCTTTTCTCCCCGCGGGGATGTGGCATTGCAAAACGAACTTAAGGATTCCCTTGGTAGTGAAGAAGTAATGCACTTGGCGGAAAAGGTTATGGCCGCATAGTGCAAATGGTGTGAGCAAGACTTTTGTAGGCTTCGGTTTTGGAGCTATTCAGGGTGGACTCTTTCTTCCTGCAGCTTACAAATCGGGAAATTTTTCCCGTCTTGTGGTTTCCGAAATTCAACCAGAATCCGTTTCGCAAATTCGACAAGCTGACGGTTCCTATGCCTGTAATGTCGCTGAGGCTGATCATGTTAGAGTGGAGGAAATAGCAGGCTTGGAGATTTTCAATCCGCTGGTTCCATCGGATCGGGATAAGCTGGTGGATGCCATAGCCTCTGCCTCTGAGTTGTGCACCGCTCTTCCCAGCTTTACTTTGTATGATGTGGGGGAAAAGGCTTCGGTCGCGGCTTTACTCTCTGAGGGTTTGGAGAGAAAGCTTGCTGATTCTTCGCTCCCTTCTGCAGTAGTCTATGCAGCAGAAAATGATAACCGGGCTGCTAATCGTTTGCGGGAGGCATGCAAAAGGTATTTATCGAATAGCCTAGATGAAAGAGTGAGCTTTTCGGAAACCGTTATAGCCAAGATGTGTTCAGTGGTTATTGATCGTGAGAGAATAATCGCTGAAAATCTACGAGAAGTAACAAACGGATCGCACAAATCGTTCTTAGTCGAAGCATTTGACAAAATTTTAATCGAAGAAAGAGTTCCTGCAGACTTTGATCGTGGCTTAACCCAATTTATTTCCAAGCCTTTCCTTGATCCTTTTGCTCTGACCAAATTTCACGGACATAATGCCATTCATTACTGTCTTGGTTTGGAAGCGAAGGAGCGGGGTATGACCTATATGCATCAAGCGCGTGAGGATGCGGATCTTTTGGCTTGGGCAAGGGAAGCTTTTGTGCACGAGGCGGGAGTTGGATTGCGAAATAAATTTCTGAACTTTGAAGATGAGCTTTTTACACAAGATGGATTTGTTGCTTATGCAGAAGACGCTCTTGAGCGAATGATAAATCCTTATTTGCGCGATCCGATTGGAAGAGTAACTCGTGATCCCAAGCGCAAACTTGGATGGGATGATCGTTTGGTGGGTTCAATCCGTTATGCAATGAATGCTGGGCTAAATCCTAAAAAAATGATCAGTTCTGCCCGCAAGAGTTTAGCAGAAATCATGGCAGAAGAAGGAATCCAGAGCCAAATGGATTCCTTGAACCTAGTCTGGAAAGGAACAACTCATTCTGAAGAAAAGGAAGCTCTCAGTGACCTTATGCTGAGTTCCCACTTGGATCCCTAAAAGGCTGCCAATTTCTGCTCATTCAGGGTTGCGTTTCATTCAGAAACGATCAAAATCAATCGAAATCGATCAAAATGATTCAAGAAGCCCATCCAGCCCTTGCCCCTGAGAGAAGGGATCGTATTCGTAACCTTGTGCGGGAGGGTGGAGTTGCTCGGGTTGAAGACTTGAGAAAAAACCTGAATGTTTCCGTAGCCACGATTCGCAGGGATCTCGAAATACTGGAGGAGGAAGGAAAGATCAAGCGGGTGCATGGTGGTGCTGTTTCCATGGAAAGTCGCTTGGAAGAATCTGTCTTTGACGATAAGACCAATCAGGCGAGTAAGCAGAAAAAAAGAATTGCTGAGGATGCCCTTCAATTAGTTGGGCAAGGGGAATCGGTTTTTCTTGATGGTGGCAGTACTACTTTATTTCTCGCAAGGCTTCTTAAGCAAAGGACTGATATTACGGTGGTTACCAATTCCGTAAGGGCTATGGAGGAATTGGCAGATTCTGGTCCGCGCCTTATTTTTACAGGGGGAGAATTCCGTCGGATCAGTCAGACAATGGTAGGACCGCTGAGTTCGGCTATTCTCGAAAATATAAGGGTCGATAAGGCATTCATGGGTACTATGGGCTTTTGTCTAAAAAATGGAATCACCACCACCGATCCCAATGAAGCATACATCAAACGCGTTGTTGCGGAGAATGCGGGGCAAGTGATTCTTATGGCCGATTCAAGTAAGGCGGAAAAAGTTTCTTTTGCACGCGTATCCGATTGGGATCAGGTGGATATTTTGATCACCGATAACGACATCCCTAAAGACTTTACTAAAACTTTGCGCAAACGAGGAATAAAAGTTCGTTTGCCCTAAAATTAATCATATTGAAATAGGAAAATTACTCATGGCTGAACCCATTATTATGCCCCGCCAAGGACAATCAGTTGAAAGTTGTATTCTTACTGAATGGAAAGTGAATGTAGGTGATCAAGTCGCGGAAGGTGATGTGCTTGCCGTGATTGAGACTGACAAGGCAAGTTTTGATTTGGAATCAACTGTCTCTGGTACGGTGTTGGCTCTTTTTTGGGAAGCAGATGATGATGTCCCGGTGCTGGCTAATGTTGCCGTAGTTGGAAATGAAGATGAGGATGTGGAGCAATTCCGCCCTGCCAGTGGTGCCGCCTCCACCCCTGAGCCCAGTCCTGCCGTTGAAGAACCTGCATCTGTAGTACCTGCACCGGTTGCTGCTGAGACTGCAACTACTGCTACCCACGCGTTAACCAGTGAGATATCTGCTGGCGGAGTCAGTGCGGGGGTAAGCCCCCGTGCCCGTAAGCTTGCCTACCGACATGGATTGGACCCGGAAACCTTGGAAGGTTCTGGACCAAATGGCCGGGTGATTGAGCGTGATGTGGAAGCAGTGATTTCCAGGCGTCCGCGGTTGTCCGCCAGTGCTGTTGGCAAAGCACGCCAAGGGATGGAGTCTCCGGTCCTTGGAAATGGATTGGCGGGGATGGCACTAGCTTCCGATATGAGGGAGCCAGGTGCGATTGAAGGAGCTAAGGTTGAGCCGGTCAAAGGTATACGTAAGCTTGTTGCCGAAAGGATGATTCAGTCCCTGCAAACTTCTGCCCAGCTAACCCTGAATGCACATTTTGAACTTACTGCTGCTCAAGTTTACCGTAAGACAAGAGTGGATGAAGGAAATTCCAAGGTCTCGATCAACGACTTAATTGCCTATGCACAGATTCAGGCTCTTCGGGCTCACCCCCACCTTAATGCGCATTTTCTCGGCGACAGAATCGCCGTCTTCGAAAAAGTACATTTGGGCATAGCGGTTGATTCTCCCCGCGGATTGATGGTTCCCGTGGTCAGGAATGCAAGTGATCTTTCCCTTGAAGCACTTTCTTTGGAAATTAAGAAACTTGCCATAGCATGCCGTGAAGGCACCATTCAATCGGACGATCTTTCAGGTGGTTCCTGTACTCTCACAAATTTGGGAATGCTTGGGGTTTCCACCTTCACTCCCGTCCTTAACGTTCCTGAGGTCGCAATTTTGGGAGTGGGTGGAATTGAGCTTAAGCCTAAACTTAAGGAATCAGGAGAAATCGGATACGCAGAGTTTTTGCCCCTTAGCCTGACAATAGACCATCAGGCTGTGGACGGAGCACCAGCAGCCCGTTTTCTTCAAACCTTGGTTACTCTGCTGGAAGAGAACCCAGGTCAACCTCTTTCAATCACCCACGAATAATTTGAATTTATGAAATATGATTTTGCCGTAATTGGTGCCGGACCTGCCGGATACATTGCCGCCAAAAAAGCCGCCTCCGCGGGAAAGAAAGTTTTACTTGTTGAGAAAAGCAAGCTTGGAGGAGTCTGCCTTAATGAGGGATGCGTTCCTTCCAAGACTTTGCTTCAGGCAGCCAAAACTTACCACCATGCCAAGCATGGATCAATTTTTGGTGTGGAAGCCAAAGGGGTAACTTTTGATTATCTCAAGGCACATGAACACAAAAATAATGTCATGAACAAGATGAGAGACGGCATTGCCGGTCTTATGAAAAAGTACAAGATTGACGTCATTGAGGGAGAAGCCAGGTTGCTTCCAAATTCACAGGTTGAAATTAATGGGGATACTCACGAGGCCGCTGACATTTTGCTTTGCACAGGATCCTCACCTGCTATTCCGCCTATCCCCGGAGTGGAACTTGATCATGTGGTTGATTCAAGCGGAATCTTGGAAAGAGAATCTCTACCCGATCATTTGGTGGTCGTCGGCGGAGGTGTAATTGGATGCGAATTTGCATGTATGCATGCATCCGTCGGTGTTCCCGTAACCGTATTGGAGGCAATGCCTGAGATTTGTCCGAATTTGGATGCGGAAGTTTCCTCGAGCCTGCGTGAAGGTTTAACCAAAAAAGGAGTTACCTTCAACTTGGGTGCAAAAGTTGAATCAATAAGTTCAGATAAAGTGACTTATTCTGATGAATCCGGTTCCAAAGAATTGGAAGCGGATTTGGTATTGGTGGCTACAGGAAGGAGAGCCAACACAAAAAATCTTGGTCTGGAAGAATTAGGTTTGGACATAGACGATCGGGGAGGGGTACGCGTGGATGCCCGGGGTGCCACTAATATCCCTGGACTATGGGCAGCTGGTGATGTTACCGGACAGGCTTGGTTGGCACATGCAGCGAGCCGAATGGCGGAAGTTGTGGTCAACAACATCAACGGACGGAAAGACCATATGCGCTATGATTCGATGCCGGCTGTTGTCTACACCAGTCCGGAAGTGGCGGTTGTTGGTTTGACCAAGGAAGAAGCGGAGGAGCGTGGAATCAAGGTAAAGGTTGGCAGAATTCCAATGGCAATCAATGCCCGTTATACTGCTGAGAATCCTGATGAGACCGGATTCTGTAAGGTGGTCCTTGAAGCTGAGACTCGTAAGCTTCTTGGGGTTCATATGGTTGGTGGGGCATGCTCCGAAATGATCTTTGGAGCAACTGCGATGCTGGAAACAGAACTTCGTGAAGAGGAGATTGAAGAAATTGTCTTCCCTCATCCCACCACGTCAGAAATCATCAAGGATGTCTTCATGACGGTCCGATAAACACCCAATTTTAATCCTTAAACTTTTTTCGCTATGCCGAAGTCACAAATAGTAGAGCCTACCAAAGAACGCCAAGCTGGGAGCATTCCCTTTGCTGCAGTTCCCCTGAATCAATATCAGAATGATCTAACCAAGGAAAAGGAGAATTATGGGGATGATGCACTCATTGGTATCTATGAGGACATGCTTCTGATCCGTGAGTTTGAGAGTATGCTGCAAAGTATCAAGACACAGGGTTCTTACGAGGGTATTGAATATGACCACAAGGGACCGGCTCACCTTTCGATTGGACAGGAAGCATCAGCCGTTGGACAGGCCTTCCTTTTGGATGTGGATGATCACATCCTTGGATCCCACCGTTCTCACGGCGAAATTCTGGCCAAGGGCATGTCCGCAATCCGTAAGCTTGATGAGGATAGCCTGCTTACCATCATGAAGGAATTTCTCGGCGGAGACTGTTTCCGGGTTGTTGAAAAAGAGGCTGGTTGCGGTGATGTAAAGGATTTGGCCCGTGATTTCTTGTTGTATGGAGCTTTGGCGGAAATTTTT
Source organism: Opitutia bacterium (assembly GCA_002692535.1). Classification (GTDB taxonomy): domain Bacteria; phylum Verrucomicrobiota; class Verrucomicrobiia; order Opitutales; family Seribacteraceae; genus Seribacter. The sequence continues at coordinate 31,438 of NZKO01000084.1, read as the reverse complement.
GGAAGGGAAAACGGATTTAACCGTGGTCTTGGAGGATCAATGCACGCATTCTTTCCACCCTTTGGTATTCTTCCAAATAACGCAATCGTAGGTGGCTCTGCTGATATCGCAACAGGTGCAGCTCTTTTTAAGAAGGTTAACCGCAAGAACGGACTTGTCATTTCAAATATCGGAGACGCATCCATGGGCTGTGGCCCAACATGGGAAGCCATGAATTTTGCTTCGATGCGCCAGTTCCATGAACTTTGGGATGAGTCGATGCGTGGTGGTCTGCCAATCATCTTCAATTTTATGAATAACTTTTACGGTATGGGCGGGCAGACTGCCGGTGAGACTATGGCTTTTGATTACCTTGCTCGTGTGGGTGCCGGCGTAAATCCTGATTCCATGCATGCGGAGAGAGTAGACGGATACAATCCGCTGGCAGTGGCTGATGCGATTCGAAGAAAACGTGAGTTAATTGAAAAAGGGGAGGGTCCGATTTTACTTGAGACCATTACCTATCGATTCTCCGGACATTCACCTTCCGATGCGTCCTCATACCGGATTAAGGAAGAGATTGAAGCATGGCAGTCGTTTGATCCAATCAATGCGTATGCCAAGGAATTGACGGATGCGGGTCTACTTAATGATGATGCCATCAATTCCCGTAAAACGGATATCGTTTCGGCAATGACCAAAGCTTTTCGTTTGGCTTCTGATCTGGAAGTTTCTCCTCGTCTACCTTCGGAAAAGATTGCCGGCTTGATGTTTTCCAGTCGGAAGCGTGAGAGTTACGACCCCGATCGTGAGCCGGAATTGCTTTTGTCGCATGATGAAAACCCAAGGGTACAGGCATTGACCAAAAAATCGCGTGCCGGGATTATTGATGGAAAACCGGTTTCCAAAAATAAAGTCTTTCAATATCGAGATGCCATTTTCGAAGCCGCCCTTCATCGTTTTGAAAGCGATCCTACAATGGTTGCTTACGGAGAGGAAAACCGAGACTGGGGTGGAGCGTTTGCGTGTTATCGTGGCTTGACTGAGTCTCTTCCTTATCACCGCCTCTTTAATTCTCCGATATCTGAGGCTGCGATTGTTGGTACCGCCTGCGGATATGCTCTAGAAGGCGGACGAGCTCTTGTGGAATTGATGTACTGTGATTTCATGGGTCGTGCCGGAGATGAAATTTTCAACCAGCTCGCCAAGTGGCAAAGCATGTCTGCCTGTATTTTGGAAATGCCGGTGACCTTGCGTGTGTCGGTTGGTTCGAAATACGGAGCGCAGCACTCCCAGGACTGGTGTGCACTGGTTAATCACATTCCAGGATTGAAAGTCGTGTTTCCATCCACTCCTTATGATGCGAAGGGCATGTTGAATACTGCCCTGGCGGGAAGTGACCCGGTTATTTTCTTCGAAAGTCAAAGACTCTATGACATCGGTGAGCTCTTCGAAAAAGAAGTGCCTGCTGAATATTATGAGGTACCATTTGGCCCTCCTGCCCAGCGACGCGTAGGTAAAGACATAACTATCATTACAGTTGGGGCCACCATGTACCGCGCTCTGGAAGCTGCGGATATTCTCAAACAAAAATACGGGGTGACCAGTGATGTCTTTGATTGCCGCTCCATCAGCCCATTGGATTATGATCCTTTGGTTGCATCGGTACGCAAGACCGGCAAAGTACTCCTTTCTTCGGATGCATGTGAGAGAGGTTCCGTCCTGCATGACATTGCATCCAAGATCAGCCAGCTTGCTTTTGACGACTTGGACGCTCCTCCTGTGGTTGTGGGTTCCCGAAACTGGATTACCCCCTGTGCTGAAGTGGAGAGTGATTTCTTCCCTCAACCCGCATGGATGATTGATGCGATCCATGACCGGATCATGTCTTTGGCGGGTCATCAATTGAGCACCAATCCAACCACTGGTGAACTTCTAAAACGCCAGCGTGAAGGTGTTTAACTTTAAAATTTTTTCAATCTCAACCTCCAAGACCAATGAGTGAAACGATGGCTCAAACCTTAAAGCAGCGTTCAGTTGAACTTCTAGAATCTGCCCGCAAAACTCATAGTGGAGTCTTTTTAACCGGACCTAATCGGATAGAGATTCTTACAGACGAATTACCCGAGTCCAGTTTTGGTGGAGAAGAATTCCTGCTCGCAAGTTTAGGAAATTGCCGATGTGCATCGGATGCAAAAGCAATCCGTCAATTTGATGCTCATGCTCGCGTACCTTCAGGAGCGGAAAGAATCGCTCTGGGACATGAGACTCTGCAAATTGTTTTGCGGGCACCGGAAAAGTCGAAAGTAAAAGAAGGAGATTTGGTGGTGATTACGCCTGGTCATGCCAGTGAGCCGATTGATCCACTTGTTTTTAAGCCAATTTCAGATGGAGTACTCGCTGCACTTGGCTATTCATACAGATACCTTGGAGGATTGAGACAGTACAATCGTATACCTGCGACTGCACCTGAATTCGTAAGCTCTCAAGGTTTTGGGAATTTATTTAATCCAGTTTCTCCAATGGAAAGCACCAGTCTAATCTCTTTAGCTCATGCCGAGCCATTTGCCTGTAATTACGGTACCAACAAACATATTTTTACCATCGATCAAAATGGAGAGTTCGTTTATGGAGTTCCGCCTCGAGCAATTTTGACCTACTTATCGGGCACTGCCCGTATGGCAATGATTAATCTTACAATTGTGGCGAGTGTTCCTGATGATAAATTACCGCAGGTTGTATACATCACTGGTTCCAAGTCAAAATTAGACGAGATGGAGAAATATGCATTGATTCAGGATTTACGAGACCGCGGAACATGGGTAGTGCTTCTTGATCGTAAAGACCCTGACATCATCTCAAAATTAACTGAGCATGGAAAATCAGATGTTGTGTGGACTAATTATGCGTCCCAAGAAACTTATCAACAGGCAGTTTCGATTCTTGCCGAGGGTGGTAATTTGAATAGTTATGCTGGTGCTGTGGATCCTGATCTATTTATTGAAATGCNAATTGCCCCAGCAGTTACTTACTCGAGCTTGGAGGAAGAAGTTTCTAAAAATATTTTAGAAATGCATCATAACGAAGCCCCCAATGACCCTGTCCGTTACCGCGGATTGGCTCGCGATGCGAAGGTCGCTTTTTTGGGATTTGAAAATGCTGATGAACGATTGCAAGCCTATCTTCAAAAAATGCCTAAAGGCACAAAACTTTTCGTTGAGACCGGAGTACACATCCCTGAAGGATTGGTTACTGCAAATGAGAANGATCTTTTCACCGATGTCTTCATTGCCGGATGCGGAGATGGAGCGGAAAATGCCTATGCAAATATTGAATCGCGTCTTGCCCGTTCAGCTGCAGTTAATTTTATCGATGGTAATTTGACAGCTCTTATTCGTTCAAGGCATGCCCATTACGTTTCCAGGCATCAGATATGCGGAGAGAACGTACCATGGCATATGACAAATACCTCTGAACCTCATTCTGATGATATGGTAGAGCAGGCAAATAATCCGGTGAGTTTTGACTGGATGGTGAAGGGAATATGCGGATTGTCATTCGTTCCTCAGATGATGGAAAAAGTCGAATCCGAACAACCATTTGGATCCTTTTATTCTTTTACTGAGCTGGAAGATTTACCTTATGTGAAGACTGATTCAAAAACATTAAGGCAGGCAGCAGAAGGGAGGGCCGAAAATGTGAAGGCTGCCTTGTTAGGGGCGGCAGATGAACTTGAGTCAAATGGAGAATGCTGGTCTCGTAAGGTTGAAGAAGCTCTTTATGAAGGGTATGGATTACCACACCCNTTAAATTTAGTTTAATTTAAAATTCGAGGAGATCAAATTATGGAATGGACTGGTTTAGAAAACAAAGTGGTAATTATCACTGGAGGTGCTGCAGGAATTGGATTGGCTGTTGCCAAAGGTTTCGTTGAGGTTGGAGCTAAGGTGATGATAGCGGACTTTTCAGAAAATACGGGACAGTCTGTGGCAGAAGAAGCTTCAAATGTAGGACCGGGAGAAGCCAGCTTTTCCCGTTGTGATGTAACNAAGAAAGAGGATGTTGATCAAATGATTCAATCTACCTTGGATGCATGGGGATCGATTGATGCCCTAGTCAATAATGCAGGAATTAATGTTCCTCGCCTTTTGGTGGATCCTGCAGGCAAGGAAGAATTGACCGAGGATGTGTGGGATAANGTTTTTGCAGTAAATGTGAAAGGTCAATTTCTATGTGCTCAGGCTGCGGCAAGGNTCATGCTCAAGCAGGAAAATGGAGGAGTGTTGATTAACATGTCTTCCGAGTCGGGCCTNGAGGGAAGCGAAGGCCAAAGTGTTTACGCTGCCACCAAGGCAGCCAATCATAATCTTACCCGCTCATGGGCCAAGGAATTGGGAACACAGGGAGTCCGCGTTATCGGAGTAGCTCCCGGTATCATGGAAACTACAGGCATGCGCAGTGAAGCTTATGAAAAGTCATTGGCTTATACTCGGGGTATTTCCGTTGATGAACTACGCACTAAATATGGCAGTACATCATCCATCCCGTTGGGGCGCTCAGGGAAATTAAGTGAAGTTGCGGATTTGGTGGTATTTCTTGCTTCCAAGCGTGCAAGTTATTTGCACGGTACGACTGTGAACATTTCAGGAGGGAAATCACGTGGATAGAAGAAATTATTATAGCTCAGAATATTTGAGGCTATTCCTGATTAAATTGAAACCAGGTTCGGCTTTTAAATGATTCTCACTAGTTACCCGAAGAAAAAGAAAAACCTCTTGGCCGACTAGCTTTCTTGTCTCATGTGCTCTTTTGAGTGGAATTGATTCACCCGGTGATGGGATCTCAAAACTTTAGTGAATACATCCAAATCCGTCCTCCATCGATAGAGGTTTAAATTCAGATTTTGAAATCTCTATTGTAATAGTTTCCAATTGNATAACTTTAGAAATATCTTACCAAGTAGTCACCCCTTTAGCGAGGATCAAATTGGCGTAGATTCTGGTGTCCCCAGTCATTACCACTGCAAAGGCTTTTCGAGTACGGTCATAAAAATCGTATTTGTCCACTTGGGAAATGGGTGCGGTTTCCGGATAGTGCTTCTTCACGATTTCGTCATAACCATCATGTACCTCCTGATAGTCCGCAGCAATTTTTGGATTGGCTTTATCTTCTGGTAGGGGACCCATCATCATTACCGGTTGTTCAATCACATGATCCAGAACAAAGAGAGGCAAGACTGCATCCAAAAGGTCATCTATTCTAAGACCGTCTGCACGGATGATATTTTTGTTGCAACTTTCTCCAGGGAAATGAGCATCTCCAAAGATAATCTCATCGTGATGCCCCATNCGATATAAGGTTTCTAATAATTTTGGGCTTAGTAAGGGTGATATTCCACGTAACATAGTAATTGGAATTAGTTGCAGAGGGTCAGAACGTCAAGATTTCGGAGATTTTGCTATGAATCAAAAAAAGCACCGGGGTCCGGTGCTTTAAAGATTATTTTAATTAAGCTGCGGTCCTTACCTTTACGGGTAGTTATTGAATTATGTGTCGAAGGTGCAGGTCATTAACTGGAATATCTTTTAACAAATAAAGATAGACCACCTTTTTCTAAAATTCCAATTTTTTTAAAAAATTTTAAGAAAGAAACAAAATTAATCGATTAATGCCTTCAGGTGACTCGTACAAGCTTTGGCTAAGCCATTCAAATTGTAGCCTCCTTCAAGTATTGAAATTATGTGGCCGTTGCAAAACTTCTTTGCTTCATCGATGAGCATTTTGGTGAGATCGAAAAAATCATCATCACTTAAGGTAAATTGACCAAGCGGATCATTGGCTCGCGAATCGAATCCTGCTGAGATCAGAATTAATTCTGGTTTGAAGATTGCAATTTTTTTGGAAAGATCTTGTCCGAATGCACCTTCCACGATGTCCTTTCTTCCACTGCCCGATGGTAANGGTACATTGAGATTGGTCCCCAATGCTTTGCCAGTGCCCTTTTCTTGAGCAGACCCAGTTCCAGGATACCACGGAGATTGATGGGTGCTGAAAAAAAATATGGAATCATCTTCATAGAACGTATCCTGAGTCCCGTTTCCATGGTGGACGTCCCAATCGACAATAAGAACTTTTCCTACTTGATGACTCTTCTGGGCATAGCGGGCAGCTATGGCGATATGATTAAAGAGACAAAAGCCCATTCCTCTTGATGGNGTGGCATGATGGCCAGGAGGGCGAGAAAGGGAAAAAGCCCGATCAATTTTATCTGAAAAGATCTCATCCACCGCATGCAAGAGACCTCCGGTTGCTCGCAAAGAAATATCCCAGGAATCCTTACAAATTTGTGTGTCACCAGTGGACAGAGTCTTTCTTCCAGTTTGCGAGTCTTGCTTTGCTATCTTNAGATATTCAGGTGNGTGGACCAAAGAAAGGTGTTCTTCCTTGCATTTCTTTGCAGGAAGGGAAACGCATTTTTTTGTTAATCCAAAATCCTGTAGNGCTTGATAAGTATGTGTGGCACGCTTGGGCTGTTCTGGATGACCGACTCCTGTGATGTGATCTGCGAAAACAGGATCATAAATTAACCCGCATAATTTCTCTGCCATAGGTGGAAAGAACTGCTAGGCAATGGTTTTTGCTTTTGATTCACTTACCAAGCGATGAAAGGTTTCAAACAAGTACTGAGCGTCATTCGGCCCTGGAGCTGCTTCTGGATGATACTGAACCGAAAATACAGGTTTGTCGGAAAGTCGCATTCCAGAAACGGTTTGATCGTTGAGATTATATTCGGTGACAATGGCACCGCATGCCTCCAAAGCCTCTTTATCGGCTGCAAAACCATGATTTTGAGAAGTTATTGAAACCTTTTCCGTTTCTTGGTTACGCACGGGTTGGTTGGCTCCGCGATGTCCAAATTTTAATTTATAAGTGGATGCCCCGATTGCGTGAGTGAGAATTTGATGACCGAGGCAAATTCCAAAAATTGGAAATTCATCTAGTAATTCGCGGACGGTTTGGTGGGCATATTCAAGTGCGGATGGATCTCCCGGCCCATTGGACAGAAACATTGCATCAGGCGAATGAGATTTCACCTCATCTGCAGAAGCGGTCGCTGGAACGACAATAACTTCGAATCCATGTCTCCGTAGGTTTCTGTAAATCGCTTTTTTTGCACCAAAATCAAAAGCGACTAACCGGTGCGTTTCCTCTGGTGTTTTAGGTTGCTTGAGGTTTGTACCGTTGACTGTGAAGGGAATGCTTTCTTCTCCATTTACATCAAAAATAAATGATTCTGAGCAAGTAACATCTTTAACATAATCCTGCCCAACAATACTTTTACTTTCCTGTGCTTTTTTAATGGCTTCCTGATCAGAGATTCCTTCTGTGCTCAAGCATGCTTTGAGCGACCCTGCCGTGCGGAGCCGTTTGGTTATTGCTCTTGAATCGACTCCCTCAATTCCCGGGATTTCATGTTTTTGCAAATAGTCGTTCAGAGAGTCAGTTGATCTCCAATTGCTTGTAATTGGGCTTAGATCACGAATTACAAATCCCGCAACTTTTGGACCCACCGACTCTTCATCACTTGAATTAGTTCCATAATTTCCGATTTGGGGACTAGTCATAGTAACAATTTGACCAAAATAGGAAGGGTCGGTTAGGGTTTCCTGATATCCGGTCATTCCGGTATTAAAAACGCCTTCTCCAACAACAGTACGTTTTGCTCCAAATGCAAAGCCCCGGAAAACGCTTCCGTCCTCTAGTGCCAATACTGCGTTTCTTACCTTTTTGAAAATGCTCATCTTTTTAAATCAGGTAAAAGTAACTTCGGTTTTTGGCAATCCAATTGGACATAAATCTGAAATTTGGAAGAAATCTTAGTGTAGAAGGATTGACGTGTGTACACTCTGGCAATAGCAACTCCCATTAGATGGAAAAAAATAATAGTGATTTTGACCGATCCAAGACCCGAAATGTAGCCCTTTTAAAATGGCTGGATAAAATGATCAGCATGTGCACACCCAGTTCTGTTGAGTGGTGTGATGGATCTGAATCTGAATGGAGAACCCTTTGCGCAAAAATGGTGGAAGGTGGTTCCATGATACAATTAAACGAAAAGAAGCGACCCAACAGTTTTCTGGTGCGGTCCGATCCGCGAGATGTTGCCCGAGTGGAAAGTCGTACCTTTATTTGTAGTTACGGCAAAGATGATGCAGGTCCGACCAACAACTGGGAAGATCCACGAAAAATGCGGGCAAAGCTGAAAAAGCTTTTCAAAGGATGTATGGAGGGAAGAACCATGTACATCGTACCTTTTTGCATGGGACCACTTGGATCTTCCATTTCCCAATTTGGGGTTCAGGTAACCGATTCACCTTATGCGGTCCTTAATATGAGAATCATGACCCGAATGGGTCAGGAAGTATTGGACCTTTTGGGAGAAAAGGACTTTTTTGTGCCGTGTTTACATTCAGTGGGTTACCCGCTTTCTGAGGGATCGAAAGATGTCCCTTGGCCTTGTGATCCCGAAAACACCTATATTGTTCATTTTCCGGAGCAGAGAACGATTGTTTCATACGGCAGTGGATATGGTGGAAATGCTCTTTTGGGTAAAAAGTGCCTGGCCCTTCGCATCGCTTCGTGTATGGCCCGTGACAATGAGTGGATGGCAGAGCACATGCTGATCCTTGGTGTGGAAAGTCCAACAGGTGAAAAGACATATGTTGCCGGTGCATTTCCCAGTGCCTGTGGAAAAACCAATATGGCGATGTTGATTCCTCCCGATTCCATGAAAGGATGGAAGGTTTCAACTGTGGGAGATGATATTGCTTGGTTAAAGCCTGATGAGAATGGCGAACTTCGAGCGATTAATCCCGAAGCGGGATTTTTTGGAGTGGCTCCCGGCACTTCATGGGATACCAATCCGAATGCAATGGATTCGATTAAGGCAAATACATTATTTACCAATGTTGCCATGACGGAGGATGGTGATGTTTGGTGGGAAGGATTAACTGATGAGCCTCCGGCTAATCTGATTGATTGGCGAGGCAATGATTGGACTCCTGACTCTGGGACTCCAGCAGCCCACCCGAATGCAAGGTTCACCGCACCTGCTTCCCAGTGTCCGACCATAGATCCCGAATGGGAAAACCCGGAAGGAGTCCCGGTCGCCGCTTTTATTTTCGGAGGTAGAAGAATGTCGGACATTCCTCTTGTTTATCAGTCATTCAATTGGAATCATGGGGTGTATTTGGGAGCTACACTTGCCTCTGAAACCACTGCAGCAGCTGAAGGTGAACAAGGAAATCTACGAAGAGATCCTATGGCCATGCTTCCTTTTTGCGGTTATAATATGGGGAATTATTTTCGACATTGGATTAAAATGGGGAAAGCCTTAAAGGAGAAACCCAGAATTTTTCATGTTAATTGGTTTAGGAAAAACTTGAAAGGTAAATTCATGTGGCCTGGTTTTCGAGACAATATGAGAGTACTACGGTGGATAGTTGAAAGATCCAATGGTCAGGGCAGGGCACATGAGGGACCCTTGGGATGGGTTCCTAATAAGAAAGATTTGGATTGGTCAGGTCTCGATTTTAGTGATGAGATGTGGGATCAACTAATGACAATAGATAAGGATAAATTGAGAATGCAGACTTTGCGCCATGAGGAACTGTTTCTTCAAATATCTGAGTTTCTACCGAAGGAGATGTTGTTTGAGAGGGAATTACTTGTTTCCAGACTTTAGGAAGCTTTAGCTGTAGAGAGCTTTGACCACCGGTAAAAAATAGAAGAGAGAACGCCCACAGAAACGGCCATATTTGCCAGTTTCATCAAGACGCCTCCAGTCTTTTGGTCTTCAAGAGGGCTTAGGTTAATAATTCTTTCTGCGTAGAAATAGGTGTCGTACAAAACATCCTTGGAAAAGGTGAGAAAAGCAAAAATGGGAGTTTGGCCTAACATTAGGGCAAGAACGTAAAGCATTTGAGGGCCGAAACGCATGGGTGCAACTCTCTTTGAAGGTCCGCATATGGGCCACCACATTGCGATCGAGCTAAAATACATCGATAGATGTTCTGCCATGTGAATGGTCTTGTCCCTAATGGCGGCCTCATAAAAGGCACCGATATGCCAAAATGAAAAAATCAAAGTAAAGGATAGTCCAGCAATAATTGGATGAAAAATAAACTTGGCGATTTTTTCGAGAGCGGGGTTTTTTTCAAATGTCTTGTCCACGAGATCCTCGGGTAAAGAAAGAAGAAAAAAGAGGGGGCAAACATACATGAGTATGTTGTGCTGTATCATGTGGGCCGAAAATAGAAAATTTTCGCCCATAGCATCCAAGGGAGAACCTACTGCGAGATAAAAGGTGGTAACTGATAAAAAAAACCAATAAGCGTATTTTCTTATAAATGGAAGTCCTGGGCAAATATTTGTGCGATAGGGACCAATTATTATGGTGTAGCACCATGAAACAAGAAGAAGACCCCCAATCAGTGCGGGTTCTGTGTGCCAATGACTAAAGTTTACAGGGGAGTTCACAACCCTTTCATGGTAGGCAATCCCCTAAAAAGGGCAAAATTTCTAATTATTTTCCACCCAAAAAGCTTCAGATCTGACCTTGAGTCGGAAATCATCGGTGCCGCCAGGTTGTTCTAGCAGGACAATTTTACTTTCCTCTATCGTTTCCTTATCAGTTGGAGAATATTGAAAGTAAAAGGGATTTTCAGGTTTTTTTGAATTAATCTCAATAAGATCCGCATCGTTGGTGATCTTCCATGTAATCAAGTGAGGAATTCCTGTGACTTCATTCCATGTTTCTTTTGTCCAATTCTTGTCAGATGTGTGGTCTGATTTGGATTGATAAAATTTATCGTTAAAAGAAACATAGTCACCTGATTTATATTCGGTATCCGCCTTCCAGTTGTTTTCAATTTGGGTGACTTTGAATTCTTCAACTACAGGATGTTCATCAGCCATAAAGATTACGGCGAAGAAAGTTCCAAGCGCAATTACCAGGCCCATTAGAAATAAAATGGTGTTGAGAATTTTGTCCCACCTCAAATGCATAAACCACCAAACCACTCCTACAAATTTTAAAATCGAAGTTGCAAAAAGTACTCCGATAATAATGGAACCTTCGAAGGATTGAATGTAAATTATTACGATTTCAAGTCCAGTGATTGCAACTAGAATCATGGAAAGGTTAAAAAAGGTGAAGAAGCGTTGGCTTTCTTCTGCTACTGGATCTTCTGAATGTCCACTCATAATGTAAGATTAAGGAGTTAAAAAGAGTGAATAAGACCTAAAATGCGTATTCCATTAGGTACACCACAGGAAAGATGATAATCCACACGATATCAACAAAGTGCCAATACAGTCCGCAACACTCTACATCAATTGCGTGGGCGGTGCTCATCTTACCGGTGAAGGAGTAAATGAGCCAACCGATAAGCCAAAATACACCTATTGCAACGTGAGTTCCATGCGTACCAGTTAAAACATAAAAAGTGGAGCCGAAAACATGAGGTTTTAATTCTGCATCTCTGCCGGCTATCTCGGCTTTTCCCGCATATGATGAGAGAGTAAGTTGATGCTCCAAGTCTCCNTTAGCATTCTCTTTTCCGTGAACGAAGTGAGTAAATTCATAGACTTGACAGGCGAGAAAGATNGAACCGAAAATAATGGTNCCAAAAAGCATCCACCTNGTACTCTTCAAATTTCCCTTATGTATTGCGGAAACCGCAAGAGCCATGAAAAGTGAACTCGCGAGAAGTATGAATGTACTGAAGGAGGTTAGTTCAATATCGAATATGTCACGAACATCCAGTGCGTTACCACCAACCGTGGCTGAAATTTTGCGATAAATTAANTGCGTGGAAATCAGAGTGCCAAAAAACATGCAATCGGAACCGAGAAAAGCCCACATTAAGACTTTTTTGTTTGGAATGCCAGTGCTGGTAACCGGTTCGTGATGATCTAAGGCATGGACTGCAGCGTCGCTCATAGTGTAAAATTGGAAGTGTTGTTATTCTTCGTTTTCTTTAGGGAAGAGGTGATAACCACGGGGGCCTTCAAGAGCCCACATTATAACCCCAACCACGAAAATAACACCTCCGGCAATAGCCANCTTGTAATCTCTAGCCAACTCGCCAGAGGCATTTATGGACTGATGAAAAAGTAGCCCAAGTGCCATAACGAAAAGACCAATTGCTGTGATTAAAGGACACCATGATCGGTCGGGCATGTGTACGCCATGATCGTCTAAAGGCACTTTTTCAGAATGATTTTCCTTGGATCCGTTGTTATTTTCCCAAGCTTGATCCCGAGCTTTNATTTTAGGAGTTCTTGCAAAATTGTAATCCTTAACTGGAGAAGATAAGGTCCACTCGAGAGATCTTGCGTCCCACGGATTTTTTCCTGCTGGTTTAAGCCTTTTCGAGTAGAACGAATGGATAAATTGTACCACTCCGATAAAAACTCCTACTCCAAGAATAAAAGAACCAACAGTTGCAATTTGATTCCAAGCTTCAAAGCCATGGCCTTCATTGTAGCTATGAGTCCTTCTTGGTTGTCCAATCATACCCAAATAATGCATGGGAAAAAAAGTTAGATTAAAACCTAAAAACATTAAAGTGAAGACGAATTTACCCAGTTTCTCACTCATCATTCGACCTGTGATTTTAGGTAACCAGTAGTAGAATCCGCANAAGAGACCAAATAAGGCACCACCAATCAGGACATAGTGAAAGTGGGCGACAACGAAGTAGGAATCCTGGTGCTGGGCGTCAATGGGAACAGATGAATGCATGATACCGGTGAATCCACCGATCATAAACATGGTGATAAAGCCAAGTGCGAACAACATCGGTGTGTCGAAGCGTATTCTNCCCCCCCACATTGTACCGATCCAATTGAAAATTTTAACGCCGGTGGGTATCGCAATAAGCATGGTTAAAATGGAAAAAGCTGAAGTTGCAACTACACCCATACCGGTCGTAAACATGTGGTGACTCCACACGGCAAATCCCATGAATCCAATTAGAGCACCAGAGAAGACTACTAGCCCATATCCGAAGAGGGGCTTTCGGGAAAATACAGGAATAACTTCAGAAACAATGCCCATGGCTGGGAGGATGAGAATGTAAACTTCCGGATGCCCAAAAATCCAGAAGAGGTGTTGCCAAAGATGAGGCTTTCCTCCTTCAAGAAAATCGAAAAAATTTGTTCCNTAAGATCTATCAAACATCAATTCNGCGAGAGCAATTGCAATGGCCGGGAGAGCAAGAATAAGAAGAAAGCTAACCACNAGAGTCATCCAGGTAAAAACTGGGAGTCTCATCATGGTCATGCCAGGTGCTCTCATGTTGATGATAGTGGTTATAAAGTTGAAGGAAGCTAAGAGTGAAGCGATNCCGAGGATTTGTAAGGANAAAATCCAAAAGTCGGGTCCCATATCTCCGATTACTTCGGCAAAGCGAGGNTCGGTAAGAGGTGCGTATCCAAACCAACCAATCGCTGGGGATCCACCAGTGAAAAACCAGCTTAGATTAAGAATAATTCCTCCTGCAATGAAGCACCAAAGACTNAGTGTGTTCATNCTCGGAAAGGCCACATCACGTGCACCAATCTGTAATGGCATAAAATAATTAAAAAATGCTGCACTNAGGGGCATGATCACAAGGAAGACCATGGTAGTGCCATGCATNGTAAACATTTGGTTGTATTCACGATTTGTAAGCACTTCCATGTTGTGACTCCATAACTGAGAACGAATAAGAAGAGCCTCAACCCCACCGACTAAAAGAAAAAAGAGAGCGGCTAGTCCATACATCAAGCCTATTTTCTTATGATCAATTGTAGTGAGCCAATCAACTATACCAGAGGCGTGTTGNTCGGGTCTTGGAAAAACCTTAACTTCAATTTTGGTTTTCGTGTCAGGTGCTGCATATTTAATGGATTCTGTTGCCATGACTATTTTTAGATTAGATTAAAGTTATTTGAGCCCTANGAGATAGGTTACAAGTTGTGAAACTTTTTCGTCGTCGTTCTCCAATTTACGAAGGGGATGACGATCATCCACACCTTCGCCNTTCCACATGAGATTACCAAATTTAACATCATTGGAATTGCGAAGCCACTTATCAAGGCTTTTTTCATCATTCCTCATCCATCCGGCAGCCAAAGAAGTGCGTAATCCGAAAAGAGTTAAATTAGGACCTTTTTGCCCAAGTCCAGTGTCGTTAATTGCATGACATTGAACGCACTGTAANGATGAAAAGAGNCTTTTACCGCGTTCGTAGTCATCTGCGTGTGCCTTTTCCCATAAATCTGGTTGTGTGTTAGGNTTCTGTCCTTTGGTTGCAGTACTAACTGCACGATATTCACGACTCACATTCTCGTCTAGGTTGGGGTCAGGAAAAAGAACAATGTCACCCTTNGCNTANTCTTTTTCAGGGATGTAATTTTTTGGTTTGAGATTTGTGTTTTGAGCATTTCGGAACTTGAGTACCCATTTGTCGAAATCATCATCCGTCTGGGCAAGNGCACGAAAAGACATGTAAGCATGAGAATTTCCGCAATATTCAGCNCATTGACCGTAGAAGAGACCACCAACTGGTTCAAATTCGTCTGTAAAGGACTGTTTCTTAAATATTGCCTGTCTCATCTTACCATCAAAAACGGAAGGCATGGCTGTTTCGACATCTTCTTTGTAAGGATTTCCATCAGCATCTAAGCGCTGTTGGATTTTATTTTGATCAGCGATAAACCACAAAAAGTTTTCCTGTCCAGGTATTAAGTCAACCTTACCTGCCAACTTTGGCAACCAAAAGGAATGGATGACATCTTCGGTGCGAAGATTTACCCGAACGGCTTTGCTTGCGGGGAAGACAAGTTCATTTGCGGTAACTACACCATATTGTGGATACTCAAAGACCCAGAAAAACCTTTTACCTGTAACATTTACGGTAATGGCATCTTCAATTTGACTTTTGTCAAGTTTGAGTTTGTCCAGTGTGGCTTGATCGTTGGGATCAGGTACACGATTCATGAGGACAACTCCTTGAAGGGTTGGTACAGCCAAAATAACCAAAATGACTGAAGACGCCAAAATGAGTGTTGTTTCAATTTTCGAGCTTCCGTGCATTTGCTCGGGTATTTCCATTGCCTCTTCTTTAGATTTTGCACGATATTTCCAAAGAACATAAAGTAGACATCCTCCAACTGTACAAAAGAGAAAGATCGTTATCCAAACAGACAACATAAATATGTCGTATTGGTTTTGGGAAACAAGTCCTTTCGGGTCCAAAGCAGATTGCTTGTGATCGACTCGGGAGCACGAGCCAAGCAAGAGGAGTGCAAGAGATTGCAGAAGAAATACACCCGAAAGATAAGGTTTGGAAATTAGGTTGCGAGAGGTCATATCGGATTATAGATAACGATCAATAACAAGTGAGGCTAATAAAATTGGCAGATAAATAATAGTAACTACAAAAAGTTTTTTAGCGTGTTTGTCTCGTTCTGCATTCACAAGAAATTTCAAGGCAGGAATGAGAAGATACATTGATAGGAGAATGGAACATAGAAGATAGAGAAGTCCTGGCTTTGGCTGATTTAGTTCCACAAGGTAAGGAGCAAAAACAAAGCCTGTAAGAATGATTGAATAGAGGAAACTTTTACGTCCCATTTTCAAACCATTTGGATCATTAAATTGGTGAAACTTGAATCCACCCTTAGTGTAATCCTTCCTATGATTCCATGCAATGGCCATAAAATGTGGAAGTTGCCACGCAAAAAGTATACCAAATAAAATTAAACCATAAGTGGTGGGAGAACCTGCTGCCACAACCCAGCCTATGAGGGGAGGAAGGGCTCCAGCAATCGCACCAATTTCAATGGCAAGTGGAGACTTTTTCTTTAGAGGAGTGTAGACTGCTAGGTAGATAAGAAGGGTAGAAAAAGTGAGAAGGGTAGCCCAAGCATTTGTCCACAACCACAATGTAAGCAAGCCTAGACCGCTGAGAAATATTCCAAACCCAAGTGCGAATTCAGGTGAGATAAGTTTGGAGGGCAGTGGTCGGGAGACAGTTCGAGTCATCAAGGCATCTTCTTTTCGTTCCATCCACTGGTTCAAAGCAGCCGCTCCACCTGCTGCAAAAGCAGTACCTATTGTAAGAGCTGTGAAAAGTAAAAAATCCGAGCGTAGAGGGTCATGAACAAGAAAACCCAATGACGCGGTGAAGACAGAAAGCAAACTTAATCTAGGTTTGGTTAATTCATACAAACCTTGAAAGCTGAAGGACTTTTCAGCTTCAAATGTTGTTGAAGATACTCCAGAACTTATGTTTTTAGTTAGATTCACTAGGGTAATTATAAATAATGATGCTGGAAATGTGGCAAGCAAGTTGAATGACAACTAATAATACATTGAAAGAAAAACTAATACCTTATCGTAGACTGATTAACTATAATTATACTATTCAATAATTCCAAGACTTACAATTATGAACTTGGGATAAGAATTCGAATTGCGAGAAATACTTTTCCTGATATTGAGAAGATGTAATCGAAATGAAAACCAAACACCTAATATGGGTCTCAATTATACTCAACTTTGCATGTTCTGAGCAGGATAAAAAACAACCATCGAAAGTCTTGTTAAAAGATGAAGTGAGGGGAGAAGTCGTTCAAGTTGATGATAACAAAAGTATTGTGTCATTCCGTGTTACCGCTGCAGGATCTTCGATTAGTAATTTTGAGGACTTTAGCATTAAAGATGTGGTAAATGCCGAGGTCCAGCCTGGTGACTTGAATCTGCTTGGCAGAAAAAAAATCTTTAGGGGGCGTTTGCAATCAACTTTCAGTCCTCAAAACGGTGAGATTTTTTTTCTTCACAATATTTGGCCTGATGAATTTAGAGAAAGAATCCGATTTAATAACTACAACCGTTTACTTCGCAGAGATACACTTTCACTTGGGCAAGATGCAATTCGTAGTGTTGGCGATCAAGTCCCTCCCTTTGCTCTCTATGACCAGGACGGAAACATCATAACCACCGATTATCTAAACGGATCGGTAACGATCCTAAATTTTATTTTTACACGTTGTTCTGAACCGGAAATGTGCCCTGCATCTACAATCAAGATGAAGAAACTTCAGGGTTTGGTTAAAAAGACTGAAATACCGTATGTGAAATTTCTTTCCATCACACTAGACCCTTTTTTTGATACCCCAGGAGTTTTGAAATCTTATGCAAGAGGTTACAACCTTGAGGAGTCTAATTTTCGACTTGGGACGGCCGGTAAAACAGTTATCAGTGATTTAACTCGACAGTTTGGCATACTGCGAAAAAAAGAGCCTGAAATTCCACTGGATCATACCATGAGAACTCTCATAATTAATTCCCGCAGGCAAATTGTCTACCAAGTGCCAGGGAAAGGTTGGTCTGTGGAAGATTTTCTTGGTCGCTTACAAGGTCAACAATCCATTTAGTAACAAATCTTAAATGAGACCTTTTTCAAAATCGATTCTACTGATCATTCCGTTTGTAGTTGTATATTTTATTGCCAGATCGCTTCCCGTTGAGCCTTGCGACTTTCTTCACGAAGAAACATATAATTCGGAGGGTGTATTGGATTATTGCGGGCCCGGAGATTCAGGTTTTGTTGACCTTACAATTCGAAAATGGCCCCTTACGATTAGCATGCGTCCATTAGGGGAGGTTAAAATAAATGAGCCATGTGATTTTGAAATCAATTTAAAGGAATTTGACGGCTCACCATTGGCCGCAGATGAAGTGGCTTTGAGTCATACGGAAAAGATACATTTGCTAGCCGTTGATCCGAGCCTTGACGATTACCAGCATCTTCATCCTGTTCCTGACTCGATTTTTGACGGTGTTTGGCGTTTTACTATTACCCCCAGGCATTTCGGCCAATACAGAGTATTTCTTGACTTAATTCCCATTCGAAGTCCCAGAAGAGTTTTGCTTTCAGATACCTTTGAAGTGAGCGGAGGAGAACCCATAATTGCGAACAAAACAACTTCTCTAAGTCATATTATTGGAAACCGCAAATTTGAACTCGAGGTCAGGAAGAGCGAAAGCGACGGTGATGAGTTTATTTTCAAATTTAAGGCGCGAGATTCAAACAGAAGACCCTTGACTCTTAGACCTGTCATGGGGGCACATGCACACATGGTCGCATTTGACTGGGAAAGAAAGGGGTTTGCTCATCTTCATCCACTGGAGACGGAAGGGGTTGTCGGTCCTGTATCCGAATCCACATCAAAAGATCTTGAATTTTCATTTAACTCAAGTCGCATATCAAGTTGTCGCCTTTGGACACAAGTCTTACTTGAAGATGATGAATTTGAAACATTCGTACCATTTAGCTTTGATTTAAAAACCTATTTCAATGACACAAATTGAAGAGATAAGGAATAAACCAGAAAACATTGAGCAACTAAAGAAATTGAAAGTTGCTGTCTGGGTTATATCAGTTGCCGTTCTTGGTTTGGTTATGCTGATGAGAGAAGTAAAAATCCCTTTGCCTTCAGGAGTCAATTTAGCTTTTTTGCCACCTTTTCACGCCTTGCTCAACACTTTTGCCGCCGTTTCTTTGGTCTTGGCTTTGATATCAATAAAAAAGGGAAAAGTTGTGATACACCGACGCTGGATATATAGCGCGATGGTTTGCTCATTTATTTTCTTATTATCGTATGTTGCCTATCATTTTACCACCCATGAGACAAAATTCGGCGATTTAAATGGAGATGGATTGCTTTCAGAAATTGAAATAACAGAGGCTGGTTCTATGCGAAAAGTCTATTTATTTATACTTATCAGTCACATTTCATTTGCAGCCATCAGTTTACCTTTTATTCTACTCACTTTTTGTTACGGATTTACACACCACTTTGACAAGCATCGAAATTTATCAAAAAAAATTTTTCCGATTTGGCTTTATGTCGCCATCACGGGTCCAGTGGTTTACTTTTTGCTGATGCCTTATTACTAAGCCATCTAAGATGGTATCCGCGTCCATTTGTTTAAGGTAAAATCATCATTTTCGAATAATCTCTCTTTTAATTCGAAGTCATTCTTAAATGACGGAAAAAAAGCATCTCCATTTTCGATGGTCCTGTGCACTTCTGAGACATACAATTCACCACATAAACTAATTGTCTGCTTATAAAGTTCACCACCACCTATAATAAAAAGGTTACGGTCAAAAGCGGCATTCAAAGCATCTCTGAGTTTTTTGAAAACCCTTACCTCCGGAGATGTTTTCATAGTTGAACTCAAAACCCAGTTTTCTCTTCCCGGAAGTGCACCAGGAAGAGATTGCCAAGTTTTTCTACCCATCAACAAAGTATGTCCAAGGGTAATCTTTTTGAACCATTTTAAATCTTCGGAAATTCTCCAAGGTAAATCGCCGTTTTTGCCAATTACTGAATTTTCAGAGATTGCTACAATCGCTTTGATTTTGTTTCTTGAAATCATATGGAGATCGGAGCTTTGATCGGAGGGTGTGGGTCATATTCACTGAGTATGAAATCTTCGTATTTGAAGTCAGTGATTTTTTCCTGCTGACCATTGAGTTTCATCATGGGCTTGTTCTTAGGACTTCTGGAAATCTGAAGTTCTGCCTGTTCGCGATGATTGGCATACAAATGAAGATCTCCAAATGTATGAACGAACTCAAATGGAACAAGATTGCAGATCTTGGCGATCATCATTGTTAACAAGGCGTAGGATGCGATATTAAAAGGTACGCCTAAAAAAAGGTCTGCACTTCTCTGATAAAGTTGACAACTTAGTTTTCCATCTGCCACATAAAATTGAAAAAGGGCATGGCATGGAGGCAGTGCCATCAAATGAATTTCACCTGGATTCCATGCACAGACCAGATGACGTCTGCTCGAAGGGTTTTCTTTAATGCTCTGAATAACCTCTTCAATTTGATTTACTGCACTTCCGTCGGGTTTTCTCCAATCTGTCCACTGGGCACCATAAACTCTACCAAGGTTACCATCTTTGTCTGCCCATTCATCCCAGATGGAGACTTTATTCTCCTGAAGGTATCTTATGTTGGTGTCTCCCTTTAAAAACCACAAAAGTTCATGAATGATCGATCGCAAATGAAGTTTTTTAGTTGTGAGCAAAGGAAATCCGTCGTCCATGCGAAAGCGTACCTGTTCTCCAAAAACAGACCAGGTTCCTGTTCCAGTACGATCGTCCCGAAAGGTTCCGTTTTTTAAAACATGGGATAATAGGGAAAGGTATGATTTCATTTTATGGATAGTGATATTCTTGCTTTTGTGTCGTAGAAAACGTTAATTATACGGTATTTCCATTCTTTCAAAAAAATGTCGAGAATTTCCCACTATTTCGTTTGCCTGTTAGTTTTGACTGACACTGCTTGGAGTCAGCAAAAATCTAACGACTTTACCCGGAGAATGGGTAATTTTGACGGTATATTCAGTCCTTATTCGGGGAAATCTTTTATGAATGCGAGACTGAATACGAAACTCAATAATCGAATTCGAATTGATGAATGGCCTACCAAATACTCACCTTTTGGCGGAAAAAGATTTGTTTCCAAAAGTCATGAAGGCTTGATCAAGAAAAGAATTGTTTGGCAAAAACTACCAGCGGAATTAGCCCATCGGGAAAGTAGATACAGGCTTTCCAGTGAAAGAGTTCTGGAAACTGATCTTACCAATCGTGCTTCAGCGACTGCATCGGTCGAATTCAGAGATGCCTATTATGAACAGTTGGAACAGAGAGTTGATGATTGGCTCAACAAGGTAAACAATGTTTCTCTACAGGAAATAAACCGTTACCAATTCCGTAAAGGCAGACCATCCGAACCTGGATTTCCCGTTCAGCAAGCTGGTTCCGAAGGAAATCAAAAGAATCGGTCTTTTCCCAGTTCGGCCAACCCAATCAAAAACATAACTTCAGATAAACAGTCGAAGGGATCAACCTATTGGCTTGGACCAAGAAAAACTTCGGTACAGGGAGGCAATCAGGAAATACAGAAACCTTCTGCCGTGAAATCAACTCCAAAGGGTGGATACCGATCTCTTCCCAGACCAGTCCTTGGTCCCAAAAAGGTTCGAGTCGAAGTAGGAACGTCAAAGTGATTCGCGCTTGCAAGAAATAAAGTCTCGTTTATGCTAGTGGGTTCACTTTTATCCATGGACGGCTAGCTCAGTTGGTTAGAGCGACTGGTTTACACCCAGTAGGTCACAGGTTCGAGTCCTGTGCCGTCCACCAATTTTCTCCAATTATCCCATGCGTCATGTAATTTCCGTTCTCGTCGAAAATAAGTTCGGCGTCTTGGCTCGTATTGCCGGCCTATTTAGTGGTCGTGGATTTAATATTGACACTTTGAACGTCGGTCCAACTCATGTTGACGGGAGATCCCGTATTACCGTAACTCTCAATGGAGATGAAAAAGCATTGGATCAGTGTATCAAGCAACTGGACAAACTGATAGATGTCATAAAAGTCGAGAATTTTGTTGGTGATGAAGGGGTAGGTCGTGAACTTGTACTTGTCAAAGTCAGTGCCAATTCGAAAACTCGTGGGGAAATCACTCAAATTTGTGATGTATTCAGAGGGAAGATCATTGATGTGGCTCCTTCTTCCTTAATTATCGAAGTGACCGGTAACGAGAATAAAATCAAAGCTTTTCTTAATCTTTTAGATTCTTTTGGAGTAACCGAGTTAGGCCGTACGGGCACTGTATCTCTTAGGCGTGGCTCCTTGGAAGATTAGAACTTTACAAACCACTATTAAGAACAAAAAATCCCATAGGCTATGCCTGCTAAAGTATATACACAAAAAGAGGCGAAAGTAACGCCCATCAAAAAGAAAACGCTCGCCGTGATTGGTTACGGTTCTCAAGGACATGCTCATGCCCTCAACCTGAAGGAAAGTGGTTGTAAGGTAATTATTGGTTTGTACAAGGGAAGTAAGTCAATTCGCGTGGCCAAGCGCCATGGTTTTGAAGTTATGGAGGTTGCAGAGGCAGTAACTAAAGCTGAGGTCATTATGATTGGTGTACCCGACATGAAGCAGGCTGAAGTTTATGAGAATGAGATTAAACCCAATCTTTCCAAAGGAAAAACCTTACTTTTCACACATGGTTTTGCCATTCATTTTGGTCTCATCAAGGCACCTCGCGGCGTCAGTGTCATAATGGTTGCTCCAAAGGGTCCTGGACATATTGTTCGCTCTCAGTACAAAGAAGGAAAGGGAGTACCTGCTCTGATTGCCGTAAATAAAGGCTCCTCTAAGGATTCAAAGAAAATTGCCCTTGCTTGGGCTGCCGGGGTTGGAGCAGCGCGTTCCGGCATTCTTGAAACCTCCTTTAAGGAAGAAACGGAAACCGATCTTTTTGGCGAACAAGCCGTTCTTTGTGGAGGTGCATCTGCATTGGTAGAGGCAGGTTTTGAGACTCTAGTGGAAGCAGGGTATGCCCCCGAAATGGCATATTTTGAATGTTTGCATGAATTAAAGTTGATTGTTGACCTGATGATTGAGTCTGGAATTGCCGGTATGCGTTTTTCGGTTTCTGAAACCGCCAAGTATGGTGATGTTACCCGTGGACCACGTGTAATTAACGGAAATGTCAAGAGATCAATGAAATCCATTCTTAAGGAAATTCAATCTGGAAAGTTTGCCAAAGAGTGGGTAAAGGAATATCAAAACGGTCTTCCAAATTACAATAAACTATTGGAAGACGGTGAAAAGCATCCAATTGAGGAAACCGGTCAGCGTTTGCGTTCTTTGATGCCTTGGATTCCGAAAAAGAATATCAAGGGTGCCCAAGCTTCATACTCCTAAGCTTCTCCCTTCATTCCTGATTCGATTGATTCAGGGGAACTTTTCTCTGTAATGTAGATACAGTGATTACTCCCCAAAAATTTCGAATTGCCACCCGAAAAAGTCCACTTGCCATTTGGCAGGCAGAAAGGGTTGCCAATTTGATTCGTAACAAAATGAGTTGTGAAGTTGAACTTTCGCCAATGAGTACGACTGGAGACAGGCAATCTCAATGGAATCTCTCTGAAAAAGGAGGGAAAGGACTCTTTACAAAGGAATTGGAGGATTCGCTGCTTCGAAGGGATACAGATTTAGCGGTTCATAGTGCAAAAGACATGCCTACGGAATGTCCTGAAGGACTTGCTCTGTCTACTTTTGTCGAGCGGGAAGATCCAAGAGATATTCTGATTTTAAAGGAAGGTGTAGAAATTCCCAAAATCATGGCAACGGGTAGTCCGCGTAGGCAGGCACAGCTGAAGGAGCGGTTTCCTGATTGCAAATGGATTCAATTGCGTGGAAATGTTGAAACCAGATTGCAAAAAATTGCAGAGCAAAAGGAAGCGGAAGGCACAATTTTGGCCGCGGCAGGAATTGCACGATTGGGTTTGAACAGCTTTGCCGGACTCAAGTTTTTACCATTGTCCGTGGATGATATGGTACCTGCAGCAGGCCAGGGGGCTATCGCAATTCAGACGAGAATCGAAGATAGGGAAATATTCAACTCTTTGGGAGATTCCATTACTCAATTTGAAGTGACGACCGAACGACAAGTGCTGGAAAATCAGGGTGGTGGATGTCAGGTGGCAATCGGTGTGTGTATGCATCAAGAAAAACTGCACTATTTTGAAGAATCCGTGGGTCGATTATCCTTTTCGTGTAGAAATATGAGTGGAATGGAAATGTTGAAAAAAATTGGAGAGTTTTCAAGATGAGCGGAAAGGCAAAAGTGTACCTAGTCGGTGCAGGTCCCGGGGAGCCGAAACTCTCAACCTTACGTGCAAAAGAGCTCATCGAACGCTGTGATGTTCTGGTTTACGATAATCTTGCCAATCCTGAACTTCGTAAATGGACCCGTAACGATTGCCTTGAAATAGATGTGGGTAAGTCACCCGGCAGGCATACTGTTGATCAGAGGGAGATCGAAAAAACCTTGGTCGAACATGCCTTATCCGGAAAGATGGTTGTTCGCCTAAAGGGTGGAGACCCATTCGTTTTTGGAAGGTGTGCTGAGGAAATGCTGGCTTTGGATAAGGCAGGTATTTCTTATGAGGTAGTCCCAGGAGTAACGGCAGCTCTTGCATGTGCAGGTTATGCTGGACTTCCCCTTTCGCATCGAGAATGTGGTTCGACAATTTCTTTTCTTACCGGACACGAGGATTTGAGTAAGGAATCTTTGAGGGTTGATTTCAGAAAATTTGCACAGGTTGGTGGTACGCTTTGCATATACATGGGCATGAGTAAGCTGGAAGAGATTGTTGAAAAGTTATTGGAAGGGGGGCTTTCTCCCGATGTTCCAGCAGCAGTTGTAAGTAATGGTACTCTTCCAAGCCAGAGAAAGATTATTTCTCCTTTAAAAGAGTTGGTTAGTCTTGCAAAAAAAGCAGCTATGGAGGCTCCAGCAATTGTGTTTATAGGGAATGCAATCGGCAAATCAGGGGATATGGCCAATTGGTTTGAGAAGAGAGTCCTGTATGGTCGAAAAATTGTTCTTACCCGATCGATCGATCAAGTCAGCAGTTTCAAAGAAAAGCTAGAGTTGTTGGGTGCAAAAGTAATGGAGCTTCCACTAATAAGGATTTTGCCGTCGGAAGATAAAAAATTAATCACCGAGGTTTTCGCGGGCATTGCTACTTATGAGTGGGCCGTTTTCACAAGTGCGAACGGAGCGAGAGAATTTATGCGGCTATTTTTTTTGGCTTTTGGAGATATCCGTAGTTTTGGTCCGATGAGGATTGCCTGCGTGGGGGAAGCAACTGCCAAGATATTTACAGACCACTGTCTCGAAGTGGAACTTGTTCCGGAAAAACCAACTGCAGAAAGTCTTGCTCAGGATTTGGTGGCCTCAGATTCCCTTGATAGTGCCAATGTCCTGGTTGTAACGGGAAATCGTAATCGAGAATTACTTGTTAAAATGCTCGAGGATGTCGGCCATGCCATCGTCGATACCTTACCAGTGTATGAGACTGATTTTGCGGATGTGAGAAAGTCCCCAGATTTAGATGACTTTAAAAAGAACGGAGCAGACGCCATCATATTTACCAGTTCTTCTACTGCTTTATCCTATGTGGAACAGGAAGAGGACTTGAATCTGGAAGCTGGAGCTCAAAAACCGATCCATTGTAGTTTTGGTCCGGAAACGAGTAATACCCTACTGGAGAATGAACTAAAAGTTGATTTGGAATGTGATAGCCCTAGCATTGATGATATGATCAAGAAATTGGTTCAGCACTTTACACAATAAGTTTACAATGACTGTAAAGGTGAAAGTTTGCGGTATTACCAAACTGAAAGATGCAAAATTCGCTCTTCTTGCAGGTGCAAAATATTTGGGTTTTATTTTCTATGCAAAATCTCCAAGAAATATATCTTTAGAAAAGTCCCAGCTAATATTGGAAGATTTGGTGAATTTTTCATTTGGTAGAGTGGCTGTCGACGTTTGTCCGACACCTGAAAGTGTAATGCAAATGAAGGAAGTTGGTTTTGATTTTTTCCAGTTTCACTTTCCATATGACTTTGATTTATCAAAAATTCGTCAATGGAGTGAGCTCGTTGGAACTTCCAATCTCTGGTTAGCACCCAAACTTCCACCCGGCAGTAATTTCCCTGAAAAATTGTTGGAATACGCTGAAAACTTCGTGATCGATTCTTATTCTGTGGATAAGTTTGGTGGAACTGGAAATCCTTCAGACTGGGAAAGCTTTTCAAATTATCAAAAAAGATATTCAGATAAAAAATGGATTTTGGCAGGAGGAATGGGTCCTGAAAATATTGTGAAGTCTGTGCGTCAATTAAATGTCAAATATGTTGACATAAACAGCACAGTAGAAATTTCCCCAGGAATCAAAGACCATGTCAAAATTAAAAATCTTTTTCTTTGTTTGGAAGAGCTTGAAATTTAGAAGCTTTCATGTACTAAGACTTAGTAAAAACAAACATCTTTTTTAATTTAATACACCCTTAGTAAAAGCCACCCAAACAAAAATGAATTCTGATAATAAATCAAACGGAGGCGGATGCCCTTTCAATCATAGTAGTGAACCACCTGTAACAACAGCCGAACAATGCCCTATTCATCAAGCTGCAGGTCAAGGGACAACCATCGAAGACTGGTGGCCTAACCAACTTAAAGTTGATATCCTTCACCAGCATGATGCTCGTTCAAATCCCATGGAGTTGGATTTTGACTATGCAGAAGAATTCAAAAAGTTGGATTTCGATTCTTTAAAACAGGATTTAACCAATTTGATGACCGATTCACAAGAATGGTGGCCCGCTGATTTTGGGCATTATGGTCCTTTCTTTGTTCGAATGGCATGGCATGCCGCAGGAACTTACCGCACAGCTGATGGTCGAGGAGGTGGAGGCACTGGTGCACAGAGATTTGCACCTCTAAACAGTTGGCCGGATAATGGTAATCTTGATAAGGCCCGGCGATTGCTTTGGCCGATTAAACAGAAATATGGCAAGAAAATTTCTTGGGCAGACCTTTTTATTCTAAGCGGGAATGTTGCCCTAGAATCAATGGGCTTTAAAACTTTCGGTTTTGGTGGAGGGCGCCCTGATATTTGGGAAACTGA
This sequence comes from Opitutia bacterium, assembly GCA_002692535.1. GTDB lineage: Bacteria > Verrucomicrobiota > Verrucomicrobiia > Opitutales > Seribacteraceae > Seribacter. Next base: position 4,828 of record NZKO01000084.1, on the reverse strand, counting down.
AGATGACATTTATTGGGGTGTAGAAGATTCATGGCTTGCAGACAATCGATACTCAGGTGAACGAGATCTCGAAAATCCTCTTGCTGCCGTTCAGATGGGTTTAATCTATGTCAATCCTGAAGGTCCGAACGGAGTGCCTGACGCTCAAGCTTCGGCTCATGACATAAGGGAAACTTTTGGTCGTATGGCAATGAACGATGAGGAAACTGTGGCTTTGATTGCAGGTGGTCATGCCTTCGGTAAAACACATGGTGCTGGAAGTGCTGTTCATGTGGGTCCCGAACCTGAGGGTGCTCCTATTGAAGAGCAGGGTTTTGGCTGGAAAAGTACTTACAACTCCGGTGCTGGACCTGACGCGATTACTTCAGGTTTAGAGGTAACTTGGTCTAAAACTCCTACTAAATGGGGAGTTAATTATCTGGAGAACTTATTTGCATACGAGTGGGAGCTTACCACATCTCCCGCCGGTGCAAAGCAGTGGATCGCAAAAGACGCTCCCGAAATTATACCAGACGCACACGACCCTGCGAAGAAACGCAAACCAACCATGCTGACATCTGACATAGCTTTGCGGGCAGACCCTTCTTATGAAAAGATCTCCAGAAGATTTCTCGCAGAACCTGATTATTTTGCAGATGCATTTGCTCGAGCATGGTATAAGTTAACTCATCGAGACATGGGCCCTAAGTCCAGATATCTCGGACCTGATGTTCCTTCCGAAGAATTAATATGGCAAGACCCGATCCCCGCAGTTGATCACAATTTAGTCACCGATGAAGATGTCCAGACCTTAAAGTCTAAGATTGCAGATTCTGAAATCTCAGTTTCCGACTTAGTGACCACTGCTTGGGCCTCGGCTTCCACTTATCGTGGTACTGACATGAGAGGTGGTGCTAACGGTGCTCGCATTCGACTTGCACCGCAAAAAGACTGGGATGTAAATCAACCCATTCAACTTTCTAGAGTTCTGGAAAGGCTTGAAATTATTCAAAGCGACTTTAATCAGTCTGGAAAACAAATCTCAATGGCAGATTTGATTGTTCTTGCTGGTGGAGTCGGTATCGAAATTGCAGCAGAAAAGTCAGGCACCACCATTTCAGTTCCCTTTACTCCTGGACGTATGGACGCGACACAGGAGCAAACGGATGTTGATTCTTTCCAGGTGATGGAACCCGTTGCGGATGGCTTTCGCAACTACTTAAAGAAGCGCTACAGCGTAGCCACTGAAGCATTGTTTTTAGATCGTGCTCAAATGATTGGTCTTACAGGTTCTGAGATGACCGTATTGACCGGCGGATTAAGGGTTTTAGGGGCAAATCACGGTTCTTCCAAACATGGGGTGTTAACTGAAACTCCAGAAACTCTTTCGAATGATTTTTTTGTTAATCTTCTCGACATGAGTACTAAGTGGACTCCAGTTGATCAGGAAGCTGAGGAATTTGATGGAAATGACAGAAGCACTGGCAAACTTAAGTGGAAAGCGACTCGAGCAGATCTTATATTTGGTTCTAACTCACGACTGAGAGCTTACGCTGAAGTCTATGCCTGTTCAGACTCTAAAGAAAAATTTATTTCAGATTTCGTCGCAGCTTGGACCAAGGTAATGAATGCAGATCGTTTTGATTTGATTAATGCTTAATGTTTTCAGGTAGAGGATTTTGTTCCCAAAATCTTATTCAATCGATTATCATTTAATTTGTTTGGCAAGCTTAGCCAATTCCTTGGGATCCATATCTTCCATGCTTGGCATTCCTCCGCCTCCAAAGCCCTCCATTAACCGTTTCATTTTTCCGCCCTTCATTTTCTTCATCATTTTTTGCATTTGCGAGAACTGTTTGATGAGTTGGTTAACATCACGGATTTGAACACCTGATCCCAAGGCGATCCTTTTTCTGCGAGACCCACCGATAATACGGGGTACTCTTCTCTCTTCTTTTGTCATGGATAAAATGATTGCTTCATGTTTGGCCAAAGCCGCTTCTTCCTTGTCACCCACTTGCACATTTCCCATGCCCGGGAGCATTTTGGCAATCGAACCCATGGAACCTAGTTTTTTCATTTGCCGCATTTGTGAAAGAAAGTCTTCAAAATCAAATTCGGCTTTGAGCATCTTTTCCGCCATGCGAGCCGACTCTTCCTGGTCTAGGTTTTCCTGTGCTTTCTCAACCAGTGAGACGACATCGCCCATGCCAAGAATTCTTGATGAAAGCCTGTCAGGATGAAAAACCTCAAAGTCATCAATTTTCTCTCCGACACCCATGAATTTAATTGGTGCTCCAGTGACTCTTTTCATGGACAGGGCAGACCCGCCTCGAGCATCTCCGTCAACCTTGGTCAGAACTATTCCTGAAAGTCCCAACCTTTCATGAAATGTTTTTGCTACATTTACTGCTTCCTGGCCGAGAGCGGCATCCGCCACGAGGAGAATTTCGTGGGGATTTACTTCTTTATTCAGAATTTCGAGTTCTCCAACCAGCTCGTCATCGATTTGTAAACGGCCAGCAGTGTCAAAAATTATAACATCCGAACCATTCTTCTTTGATTCTTCCCACGCTGCCCTTGCAATTTGAGGAACATCCTGCGAAGACCGGTCGCAATAAAAGGAAAAGTCTTCCTGCTTGGCTAAAAACTCCAATTGATCAATAGCGGCCGGTCGATAAATATCACAGGCCACCAACATTGGATTTTTCCCGTCCTTAGCTAGTCGCTTTGCCAATTTCGCGGAAGTCGTCGTTTTTCCTGCACCATGCAAACCAACCATTAATATTCGCAAGGGCTTTTCGTTCCGTAATTCGGAACTACCTTCACCCAAAAGTTTGACCAATTCGTCATTAATGATTTTTACAACTTGCTGGCCGGGAGAAACTGATTTCAATACTTCCTGTCCAAGACAGGCATCTTTTACCTCATCTATAAATTCACGAACGACCCGGAAGTGGACATCCGCAGACAGTAGGGCTTTTCGAACCTCGGCAAGTGCTTCGCTAATATTATCCTCGGATAGCTTGCCAACTCCACGAAGATTTCTGAGGGTTTTACTAAGTTTTTCTGTTAGGTTCTCGAACATGATAAATTTCTAATCATGTCAATACTACGCATTGGGGGAAAGTCCTTAATTTGGAAAATGCTTTCCTCGTTGCCATTGGGCCTTTAATCAGCATGATATTTTGGCTTTATCCCTAACATAAATGAAAATTTTCGTTGCTGATCGAATATCTCCCCTTGGGGTTGATTATTTAAAGAAACAGGATGGTTTTGAAGTCGTGGAAGCCTACGGTTCTTCTCCTGAAGAGGTTGTTGAAATTGCCAAAGATTCCCTTGCCATCATTGTTCGGAGTGATACTCAAATTTCTCCTGAGGTCATTGAGGCCAGTAAATACCTTAAAGTGATTGGTCGGGCAGGTGTGGGAGTGGACAATATTAATATTGAGGCTGCCACTGAAAAGGGAATCATTGTAATGAATACGCCGGGTGGGAATACCATTGCCACTGCTGAACTTACTTTTACCCATATGTTATGCGGCACTCGTGCCATTGTGCGTGGGGCAACTGGAATGCGTGAGGGTTTGTGGGAAAGAAAACAACTTAAGGGTGCGGAACTCCGGGGAAAAACCCTCGCTGTCCTAGGCTTGGGAAGGATCGGAGCTGAAGTAGCCAGAAGGGCCCAGGCATTTGAAATGAGGGTCATTGCTTATGACCCATATCTGACGGATGATCGTGCTAAAGAAATGGATTTGGAAAAGGTAGAGCTCGAGCAAGCCTTTGTGGAAGCCGACTATTTAACTGTTCACATGCCACTTACAGATCAGACTCGTGGAATGGTCGATACTAATGCTTTTTCAAAGATGAAGGATGGAGTTCGCGTCTTCAATTGTGCAAGAGGTGGAATTATAGATGAGAATGCTCTTCTTGAAGCCTTACGATCAGGTAAGGTAGCTGCAGCGGGATTGGATGTTTATGAACAAGAACCCTTACCTGAGGATCATCCATTCCGAAAAGAAGAAAATTTGATTTTGACACCACACCTGGGAGCTTCCACTGCAGAGGCACAGGAAAGTGTGGGAGTAGAAATTGCTGAGGCAGTCGCCGAAGTTCTTAAGGGTGGCAGAATTCGTAACGCTATAAATATGCCTTCGATTGACCCCAAAGACTTGGAAAGCTTGAGCCCTTATCTCGATCTTTGCCATCGATTGGGTGCGTTCGCCAGACAGGCTGCCAAAGGATCGGTTGAATCGATTAAAATTTCCTATTTTGGTGGCATCGTAGATTTTGATTGTGTACCGCTGACCCGTGCAGTCCAAAAAGGTTGGCTTTCCGGTGTGGTTGGAGATGAAGGTGTAAATGATGTAAATGCACCTTTCAAAATAAAAGATCTTGGCATAAAAGTGGAAACTATGAAATCCGCTGAATCAGTTGATTACAATGAGCTGATTGAAGTTTGTACGGTTACAAGTGATGGAGATCAGCGGTCCGTTCGCGGTAGCCTTCTTGGGCGTGGCAACGATCCAAGAATTGTGGAAGTTGACGGTCAAGCCATTGAAGTAAGACCGGTGGACACTCTTCTTGTTGTAAGAAATGTAGATAAGCCAGGGATTGTTGGAAAACTCGGAACTATGCTTGGTGATTGTTCCGTTAATATTGCTAATATGTCCCTAAGTCGTGCAGACGAAGGAAAGTGGGCATTGACGATTTTTGAATTAGATGATGAACCACCAGCTAACGCCCTGCAAGCGATAGTTGAAGATGCTGACATTGAAGAAGTACGAGTATCCCGTCAGGGTTGACTCTCCTAATTTTTATATTTTAACAGCTTTTAATTTAATCTCTT
>NZKO01000083.1 GCA_002692535.1 Opitutia bacterium | reverse complement strand
CAGTTTTCATTTTTTCGGTTCTGAGGAGGGACTGACCTTTGAAGAGGCAAAAGATTTCAGGCGCTGTGGCGGATGTGTTGCCGATAAAATCTTGCCCCCTGATCCCCGACGGGATGCCATTCCAGCCAAGAGCTGGCGAAATGGTGAGACCTACCTGATTGACATTCTGGTACTGTATCCATCCGCAGTCAGATCCGAGGCTGGGAGTACGGCTGACGTCGAGGCGGCCATCGCGAGTGCGGTGGCGGATTCCAATCTTTGCTATCGTGAGAGTCTTGTTCCCATAAAGTTGAGGGTCGTGCACATGGCAGAAATATCATACACCCCAACCGGTACGCTAAACGTAGATTTGGACAGATTAAAAACCATGGGGGATGGACATTTGGAGGATGCCCATACGCTCCGGGATCAATACGGTGCCGACTTGGTTAGCCTGCTTACCACCGACAGTGATTATGGGGGGCTGGCAAGCACGATGATTCATCCGAGTCTTGGCTTTGAGTCGAGTGGTTTCAACGTCAACGTGTGGGATCAGTTGGGCGCTCCAAATTATACGCTCGCCCACGAAATAGGACATAATCTAGGCTGTCTTCATAACCGTGAAGATGCCAGTTGGACGAGTGAATATGATTACGGCGACTTCAGTTTTGGAAAGAGATGGATAGTGAACTCGACGGGGTATCGTACGGTTATGTCATACAATTCCAGTGGTTCAGAATACAATGTAAGGATTCCTCATTTTTCGAATCCGAACGTCAGTTATGAGGGTGTGGCCACTGGAAATGCCGGGAGTGAGGATAATGCCAAGGTTTTGACCTTGTCCGCTCCTTATGCGGCCAATTTTCGCAGCGCTGTCGTACAGGGAATTGTAACCTCCATTTTTGATTTAAGCCTGACTGAAGAAGCAACTGGTTCTGTAAAGGTAAGATTGGCCGCAGACCCTGCGGGTTCTGTGACCGTAAGTGCCTCGATTTCCGGTGATGCGAATTTCATTCTTGGAGGGTCGGCCAGCCTTGCTTTTGATTCATCAAATTGGAATATTTTTCAAACAGTGACGGTGACTGCACTGGTAGATAATGATACGGCAAATGGAACGGCAACGGTAACCTTTTCCTCCTCTGGAATTAACTCTTCCCAAGTGCAGGTTACTGAAAATGACATAGGTGCCCACACCACCTCAGGATATATGATTGGAGGCGTTGTACAGAATGAATTGGGCATGGGGATGCCGGGTGTAAGCATGGCTTTTTCGGACGGATCCGGACCTGTAACAACGGATGAAAACGGCAGTTTTTACAGGGAGCTGAGCAGTGGGTGGAATGGTAGCGTAACTCCCAGTAAGGATGGCTACTCCTTCTCGCCCTCCAACATCAGCATCAATTCGCTATCCGATCATTCGGTGGGTCATTCATTCGTCGGTACGAGATCCTCGGTCTTGTATGTTGATGCGGACGCTTTGGGTGCCGGCGATGGAACAAGCTGGGCCAACGCGTACACCGATCTTTCGGAGGCCCTTTTGGCCGAGCAGGCATTTACCGAAGTCTGGGTGGCTGAGGGTACTTACCTGCCGGGTGACCTAAGATCTTCGTTTTTTCTTTTGCCCCCCGATATTGCGGTGTATGGAGGCTTTGACGGAAGCGAATCGAGCAGAGATCAAAGAGATTCCGCAGGTAATCCAACCATTTTGTCAGGCGATATCGGCATAACCAATGACATTTCGGACAATACCTACCATGTGGTTGTTCCTTCGGATGGGTCGGTGTTGGACGGGTTTGTGATCACTCNAGGTTATGCAAGTTACAACTATTCGAACGGTCAGGGAAGGGGATCCGGATTGTGGGGAGATGGGGTGAGCTTTTCGGTAAATGACTGTAATTTTACCAATAACGTCAGTTATCAGGGCGGATCCGGTGTTTACCTCTTTGAATCGAATGCAANTTTCAGCAATTGCGTGTTTCATCAAAACACGACCATTTCAACCGGGAGTGGGGCGGGCGCGTACTTTGAGGATTCCAACGTTACGATCAGTGGATCTCTTTTCGATTCAAATGATGCTCACTATTATGGAGGCGCCATTCGCAGTGATGATTCGAATTTGAGTGTGAGCGGCACTCTTTTCACAAGCAATCGGAGCACTAGCTCGAATGGGGGAGGAGCCCTGTATCTGAACGGGGGAGCCTTTGCGGTAGATTCTTGCGGATTTCATGATAACGAGGCAACATTTGACGGAGGNGCCATCCTTGCGGCACAGTCGGGAGGTTCGATCATCGACTCCAATTTCTCGGGAAATTTGAATTCGCAGAGCAATGGTGGCGGGGCAATCAAGTTGGAGTCTTCCTCTCCCATCATTCGGAATTGCAATTTTCTCAGCAANCTTACTCAGGCAAATAATTACGGCGGAGCGATCAATCTGGAATCATCATCCCCGNTGGTAGAAGATTGCTTTTTTGTGCGAAATCGAAGCGAAAGTAATTCCGCAGGAGCNCTCTATATNGANGCNTCTTCTTCGCCCTCACTTACGAATAACCATTTTTCCCACAACTCAGCGAATTCCTGGGGTGGAGCTATTTTTGCGAAAAATGCCAATTTTTCCGTACAGGGAGGAAGTTTTGTCGGTAATTGGGCGAATTTGGGAGGTGGAATTGCCACGGATGGGACAGTGGGGTCTACTTTCAATGGCGTTAGAATCCTGGGTAATGAAGCCAATGCAACTGCAAGTGCAGAAGGCGGGTTTGCTTATTTTAATACAGGATCAACGGGATCAACCTTCGTCAATTGCGTGATTGTCGGCAACAAATCAACAGCGAGGCATGGTGTTTACAAACCAGAGGGAACAACCCGTTTTGTTAATTGTTCGATAGTAGGTAATCAATCAGGAGAATACGGGGGTGTAACATTATTGTTTAATGCCGATGAAGTTGTATCTGTCAGTAATTCCATAATCTGGGGAAATTCTGCAATCTCAGGTGGTCATGATATTTATAACTATCAAGGGACAGCATCCATTAATTACTCGATTTATGATCCTTCCAAATCAGATGGAACCATAAGTGGGACAAATAATTTAGGAAGTGATCCACTTTTTGTTGATGCGAATGGAATAGACAATGTTTACGGAACTGAGGATGATGACCTAGCTTTACAATCATCCAGTCCCGCCATTGATCAGGCCTCCTCTGGAGTCACTGATTATCCTAGCACCGACATTACGGGGGCTTCACGCTCGGGTGGGCCTGATATCGGCGCTTATGAGTATTGGCTTACTCCCCACTCCTTTTCCCACAATGGAGTGAATTATGAAATCATACAGGTTGGCGCGACATGGACGGATGCCGCTCAGATTGCCGTTTCCAGAGGAGGGAAATTGGTTGAGATCAAATCATCCGATGAGCAGAGCGGAATCTTTTCAGCCCTTTTGAGCGCAGGATTGAATGCCTCGGATACCGTGGCGTCGGATGGGGGAGGCGGAGCGTATCTCTGGATTGGTGGAAACGATATTGCAGTTGAAGGGAATTGGGCATGGGACGGTGATAATGATTTGAATACCGAGTCTTTTTGGAGTGGTACATATGAAGGTGCTGCCATTGCGAATTCCTATGTCAATTGGGGCACCACTTTTTCCGTACAAAATGAGCCTGATGATTATCTGAACCAACAGGATGCCCTGGCAATTTCTTTGGACGGATGGCCTCTGGGCAGTGCAGGAGAATGGAATGACGTTGATCAAAGCAATTTGCTCTTTTCGATCATTGAATATAATGCCGCTCCGGTTTTTGCTTCGGGGAGTTCGTTTTCAGTTCAGGAAAATCAGTCTGAAGTTGGACAAGTTCAGGCAAGTGATCCGAATGGAGATACGCTTTCATACAGCATCTCAGGAGGGGCAGATCAGTCGCTTTTTTCGATTAATGTGATTACCGGAGCATTAACCTTTACGCAGGCACCTGACTTTGAAAACCCTACAGATGTAGGGAATAATAATGAATATAACCTGAGGGTGGCAGCTTCTGACGGCTCTTCGAGTACCGAGCAGGATGTTGTAGTTGAGGTAACAAATATCGAAGAGAGCGCGCCAAACAGTCCTCCGACGGCATTAGATTCTGGTGGAACACTGATCATGAGGGAGAATGAACCTGTGGGCACAGTTGTGGGAGTGTTTCAGGCACAGGATCCGGATGGCGATGCGCTTAGCTACCATCTAGTGAACGGATCGGGAGATGGAAACAACAGCATGTTTGTAATGGATGCGAATGGGACCCTGACCACAGATGCTCAGTTTGACTACGAATC
>NZKO01000082.1 GCA_002692535.1 Opitutia bacterium | reverse complement strand
TATTGTAAGGAAAGTTACCTATGATGGCCAGCGGTTCTCCGGTATTATCTAAAAAGTTGTACTTGAGAAAATCTCCGTCAATAATGTGTTGCTGAAGCTCCGGAAAATGCTCGTGTAAATAGGCAATAGACTCTTTGTCTATATCAATTACCCAGGTATTATGCTCGCCCTTTAATAAAAATTGGGTGAGCACCCCTGTACCGGGGCCTACTTCCAACACGCTTCGGTAATTTCCATGCCCTGTAAGGCCATTGGCTATGCGCTCTGCTATGGACAAATCTTTTAGAAAATGTTGCCCTAAATGTTTCTTTGGTCTTACGTTAGACATTGTCACAACTTATTTAAAAAAGCTTAATTTGCGCACAAAATTAGAACTTCGATTCAAACCCTAAGGAAAGTTCGTTCTCAAGCTTTGGATTCCGGTGTAAAGATTGCCGTGGAAAATCATGCAGGAGATATGCACAGCCGGGAACTCGTCGAACTAATAGAAACTGCAGGTCCTGAATTTGTGGGTGCCACGATCGATACCGGTAATTCCACATGGACATTGGAGGACCCTGTGGAAACCTTTCGTAATCTAGCCCCTTATGCGATATGCAGTGGAATCCGTGACTCGATGGTATGGCCAAGCGAAAAAGGAGCAAAGGTACAGTGGACTGCCATGGGCGATGGCTGTGTGGATATGAAAACGCTTTTCAAGGAATGGAGTGACCGCTGCCCGGAAACTCCCGTTCAGATCGAAACAATTTCGGGCTTCGCCAAGGAATTTCCTTATTTTGAAAAAGACTTCTGGCCCCCCTACTCCACCATTCGGCCTGATGATTACTCACGGTTTCTTGCTCTTGCCAGAAAAGGAAATGTCCTATCTCCCTTTTTCGTACCCGAGGGGAAAGACCCAAAAAAAGCCCAACAGGACTACCAGCTCGAAGAGCTGGAGAGAAGTTTCAGTTACTGCCGGAAAAACTTGGGCATGGGAAGAAAGTCCGTTTAGGCATCATCCAGCGACTCCATTCCTTCCAAATGAGATATGTCTCCCCAACTTAACAGATTCCACCCATTTTCTGACTTTTCTATCCGATTTACCGAACAATTGAGCAAGACATAGTTACGCTCAGCATTTAAAGGTATTCTTAACACATAGCGGAAAATTGCCCCAAGAAAACCACCATGGGTTACAATTCCGATTTTTTGGCCGGGATTACGAATTACCAGTTGCTCAAGTGCACCTGAGCAACGATCATAAAACTGTTGAAAACTTTCTCCGCCGGGCACTTGATAATTGGGCCCGTCATTACGAAATGATCCATACTCTTTGGGATATTTCAAAAGCATCTCATCAGTAGTGAGACCTTCTAGGACTCCAAGGTCACGCTCCCTCAGAGACTCCATAGATTTAGCCTCCCAACCGGATGGTCCTCCAATAAGACGAGAAGTGTGAAGGGCACGTCCAAGATCGCTCGAATAGAAATAATCGATTTTCTCGTTTCTCATTCGCTTGCCGAGTGCCTCTGCCTGCTTGATTCCTCTGGAACTCAGGGAAGAATCTGCATGTCCCTGCCAGCGTCCACTCAAATTCCATTCCGTCTCTCCATGACGAATGAGAATCACTTGTGTATTGGTTTGCATAAATTTGACATACTAAAAAGAGAGAACGAGGTCAGTCCAAATCCAAAAAGATTGCTAAAATGATTTATAATGATTGCCATAGGCATACATATGCATCTGTGCTTGCATTAATAATAGCCCAAACAAAATGCTATGATCAAAAAGCTCTTCAATCCATGCCTTACCCTTTTACTGACCTGCACCCTCTGGGGAAAAGTCGAAGTTATCGAAATTTCCCCTACAAACACTGATGACTTGCCCGGAGGTAAGGAAGCGGATGGAATAATCGGCGATTTTGTTCTTAGAAATTCAAATGTGGAAGTTACGATTGGTGGAAGTGCACCAAACCGAAAAGCCAACATGGGTGCCTTTTGGGGACCGAATGGCGTGACGCCGGGCTGCCTTTACGATTTTACGCTACGTGGAACAAATAATGATCAACTGACTATTTTCTCACCAAGCAAGCAGCAGGGGCGTGTATCCTATGTCAAAATTGGAGAAGACCAGAAATCAGTGATTGCATTTGTCTCTCCAGCTTTATCGGGTGGACTGACTAAAACACATACCTATTCGTTAAATGATGGCGAATATGGAATAACAGTCACCTCTAGTCTTCTGAATGGAACCAATGAAAAAATTTCCGGCCCAATCAATGACAGCTGGACGAGGTTTCGTGAATCTGGCAAGTTTGATTCGGTAGAATGGGCGGATGCGGTGGATCCGTCTCACAAGTGCGGGTATGCCTACGTTTGGCTGCCTGATGAAGATGGAAAACTTCCACCCAAAACCAAAACTTTTCAACCCGGAACAGAAGTCGTAATTCGCCGCTTTCTCACCGTTGGAAACTCGCCCGCACAAGCCTATGGTCGGGCAATGGCGAAACTGGGAGAGGTAGGTAAGTTGTCACTCCTAATAGTGGGTTCTGAAGGTGATCCAATTTCCACGGCAAGGGTTGATTTCAAAAGAGATGACAAATCGATACCTGCCTACCCCGATGATAAGGGTTTGATAGAAATCGATCTTCCCATCGGGGAATGGAAATTAACAGCTGCTGACAACGGAAGAGAAAAGGTTGATTCAGTAATTTTGCTTACAAAAAAGGAAACTACCCAAAAGACGATTTCGATGAGTGCACAGTCCGGTATCGACTTTACAATAACGAAAGAAGATGGTTCCCCCACCCCTTGTAAGGCCCAAATCATTGGGATCGATGATACTCTAAGCCCAAAACTTGGACCGGTTGATCGGGCCCATGGGTGCGTCGATCAATATCATTCTGAAAATGGAAAGTTTTCAATCGGGTTAGCACCCGGCAAATACAGGATCGTGATTACACGCGGAATTGAACACGACCACTTCGAAAAACAAGTGGAAATTTTAAAGGGGAAATTCGAAAGCGTAAAGACTGCCCTAATTAGATCAGTAAACACCAAAGGTTGGGTCAGCACTGATTTTCACAACCATTCCACGCCAAGCGGAGACAACATTTGCGGCACACCCGATCGATTGATTAATCTGGCCGCAGAACACATCGAATTTGCTCCGACAACCGAACATAACCGCATAATGGACTGGACACCAACTATTGAGTCCTTGGGTTTGGAAAATGAACTCTCAACCATTCCCGGAATGGAACTTACTGGATCAGGTCCACACTTGAATGCCTTTCCGTTGGATCCCAAGCATTACCATCAGGATGGCGGAGCACCAACTTGGACAAAAGATCCTCGTGTAAATGCACTCAACCTCAAAAACCATTCGGGACATCACCCGACAGGCTGGATTCACATTAATCATCCCGACATGATCGAGAATTTTATTGATCGGAATAAGGATGGTAATATCGATGGTGGCTACCCAGGCATCCTTTCCTTGATCGATGCAATTGAGACCGAAAATTATCGGGCTGCCGAAATTCTTCACGGTGCACCTTATAAGATTTCACGACGTGCAAGCAGAGAACAGGTGTATATAGTCCGGGAATTTGTCTGGTTGCAAATGCTCAACCGCGGAATGAAAACTTGGGGTATTGCAGTGAGTGATGCCCATACCGTGCATGGAAATGGCGTTGGCGGCTGGCGTACTTATGTTCGTTGCTCAACGGATGAACCCAGAAAGATCGACTGGAGAGAAATTAGTCGCCGAGCAAAAGGTGGACAAATGATTCTTACCACTGGTCCCTATTTAGAAGTTCAAACAGTAGATGGCATATTGGCAGGGGGACTTGCCCGAGCCAACGATTCAATTGACCTGAAGATTCGGGTGCAATGTCCTTCATGGATCAATATTGATCGAATTCAGATTTTGGTCAATGGTAGGTCAATGGAGAGTCTTAATTTCACACGAAAAACCCACCTTGATTGGTTTTCCGACGGAATAATCAAATTTGACCGCACAATCCCCATATCACTCAGTGAGGACGCACATTTGATTGTCGTTGCATATGGATCGGAATCAGATTTGAAGATTGGGTACGGAAGCAGTGGGCAGTCAGGTATTCGCCCCTGTGCCTACAACAATCCAATCTTCGTTGATATTGACGGAAATGGCTTTACTCCAAATGGGGACACACTTGGATTTCCTTTGCCATCGGGTAGGATTTCAGTCGATGAGGCAAAAAAACTAATGGAACAAGCAGGTATATCCTTGGAATAATTCTCAATCGTAGAAGCTAATCGTGTACGAATACAAACTATTCATTCCCTTTCTCCTCTTTTTACTCGTTAGCTGTTCCAATAAGTTTGTTAAGACACCCGAGCAGGGGGTTGAACATTACGAATCCCGTGCCCGTCACTACGATAAACTTTATGAGATTCACAGGCTGAGTCCTCCCTACTCCTCTTTCGGCAACAATCAGAATCACTCGAATTTCAAGAACAAACATTCCATAATGACCTATCAGAATGAAGCACATCGATACAGGAGACTTGCTCAAAAGGCACGATTGGAATTATCTTCCGATTTGAACGAAACGGAAGACTAGGCTTATTCTGTAATTACTTTTTCGGAGAGTCGCGGAAATTCCACTTTGGCGATCCTTTGGGTTCTGGAGCATTGGGACTCTTCCCCAATCCATAATCCATAGGTTGCATGTCAAGTGATGGCCAGTGCTCCTTATCTCTGATGAAACCGTAAAAGGAAGGGTAAAAAGGATCCACATAGGAAACATCCGCGTTATCAGGTACCTTTAGCCCAGTAAGGAAGTAAGCGGCATTGACGATCATTCGGCGAAGATCTTCACTCACCAGATCAACCGACGCACCCATTGTGGTACAGAATGTGGTTCCACCTTTACCATTGGGTGCGGTGTACGGATGAAGCCATGCAAGCGGTTGCATTGGATCATTTTTTGAATCAACAAAAGAGGAGTCCGGATCTAAGGTGGCAGTAACTGCTCCACGCATCAAAATGGTATCTTTTTCCGTCAGTCGACGAATTCCATATACATCAGAAGGTCCGAACACATCAGTGACCCCCTTTAAAATTGGATGAGCTGCATTTTTTGCCTCAACGATTCCACGAGCACCCTCTACCTTATGCCTTCCATGATGGTTCACCCATCCCTCACCCATCACCAAAGGTCCAAACTGTCCATAAGAAATCTTTTCCCCGAATGAGCCATTACCGTTAAAGGCATGGGTAGAGGTTCGAATGCCGATGATCGGTTTTCCTGCGTTTAGGAAATTCGTTATGTGCTTGGCTTCTTCGGAAGAGGGACGGCGAAAGCGGGTACCAATGAGCATTAGGTCCGCATCTTTTAAATGATTCCAGCCTTTCACTCCTTGTTGGTTATTGGGGTCGATGTACTTTCCTTCATTATCCCATGCGAAAAGTACCTTGCATTCAAATCCATGCTTTTGGGAAAGAATTTTGGCAAGCATTGGCATGCTTTCCTCAGTCCTGTATTCTTCATCACCACTGACTAAAACAATCGTTTTTCCCTTACCAGCTTCATCACTACCAGGAAAGTGTAAAATTTCGTGGTGTTTTCCGGAAAGGGAAAGGCATAAGAAAAAAAGGACAGTCGAGAGGAATGTTTTCATTTGATAATTCTGTTGTGAAACTTAATTTCCCCGTCATTGTCAAAGCCGAGAGCAGATTTTTCCCAGAGTACGCATCTTTGTTCCTGTCTATTAATGTTAGCTCCAGTGTTTGAAATCCAGCATCCGGATGAAAAAAGGATTACGAGTTCAAGTAATAATGAGGAAATAATTTTGGTGTTATTAATAATCTCAGTTTTTTGGTTTAAACGGCTTATCTGAAACGAATGTAAGAAATTCGACAAGTGAAATATTACAGATTGGAAAAGGTTTTGTCTGCCAAGCATAAAGGAGCAAATTTTGTATTCGTTATTTTGAGGTTTTCGGATATAATAAAAATTATGTTTAAAAACATACCTTTTAATCGTGTTGAATGGGTAACCAGTGGATTTTTGATTACCACCGCTCTGCTGACAGTAACTGCAGTTCCTTGGTATTTTTGGAATTACGGTTGGGATTGGTTTATTTTTGCAGTCTTTCTTTTCTTTTATGTTTCGACTGGCATGAGTATTACAGTCGGCTATCACAGACTTTTCTCTCACAAAGCATTCCAGGCAAAATGGCCGGTCAAGCTATATGTNCTNCTNTTTGGTGCTGCGGCTTTTGAAAATTCAGCCCTGTGGTGGAGTTCGGAACATCGCAAACATCACAAACATGTTGATACTGATGATGATCCCTATGATATCACNAAAGGTTTCTTTTGGGCCCACATGGGATGGTTGATGTTTAAACTCAAGCCTACTCCGCCTCTGAATAATGTTGAAGATTTGGAGAAAGACAGACTCGTATCTTTTCAGCACCGCTTCATTCACCCCCTTTCCTTCCTTGTATCCTTTGGGTTGCCTTCATTGATTGGTTATTTATACGCCTTGTATACCAGTAATTTGTCTNTGATTGCAGGAGCACTGGGTGGTTTACTCATACCTGGAGTTGCCAGNGTAGTAATGGTACAGCATGCAACTTTTTGCATTAATTCCCTTTGTCACATGATTGGGAAACGCCCCTATTCTACTTCGCACAGTGCAAGAGATAGCTGGATTGCTGCCATATTCACAATGGGCGAAGGCTATCANAATTACCACCACGAGTTTCAATGGGATTATCGTAANGGAGTAAAACCATGGCAGTTAGACCCTTCAAAGTGGATTATTTGGACTCTTTCAAAATTNGGCCTTGTTAGTAATTTGAAACGTGTNCCTCGCGAACGGATTCTTCTGGCTGAAACTAGGGAAACAAAACGGCAAATTAGCGATCAGATCACTTTCTTTCAAGAATCTCTTTCNAACTCAGCAAGCGAATTGCTTGAGCAAACCATTGTATCTTTGGAGCAACTTAGGGATCGACTTAATGAAATAACCGGGGAACTACAATCCGCCGCCAAGGAAAGAATNAACCTTTCCAGGACAAAACTACATGAANTTCGGTCAGAGGTTCACAGCATGCTTCGAGAAATCGACTCNGTTTCCAAAATAGCCGCTTCTGCAATCTGATTTTTCACTANCNAATTTAGTTAGATCCATTTCTTAAAACCTTAAAGAATCATTCCTGANTAGGCTGNCTGAANGTAACAAAGAAAATCAATANTACTACNGCAGCAAGGGCGGCAGGAAAATACCATACGCTTTGCCAATCAATGTTTCCGCTTATGGTATGACGATTGTTCCACCAACCGTTTAGGATTCCACCTACAAACATTCCCGCACCTAGGGTGACAAAGGCAATGAATCCTTGTGCACTTGAGCGTATATCATCAGGAGCCACTTTATCCACATAAAGTTGGCCAGTGACAAAAAAGAAATCATAACATATTCCGTGAAAAAGGACTCCCAGATAAAGAAGCATGTGAGTCTGTGCATCTGCCTGAGCAAAAAAGACATATCGTAGAATCCAGAAACCCATCCCGATCAGAAGCATATTCTTAACACCCAATTTGCGAAAAAACCAAGGGACAAGCAGCAGGAAAAAGATTTCAGAAACCTGACCCAGGGTCATTACTCCCTCCGAGTTGGCAACCCCCATCTCCTTCAAAAATCCATTTGCTGACTGAAAATAAAAAGAGAGTGGAATACATAGCAAAAAGGAACAAATGATAAAAACTGCAAATGACTTATCTTTCATCAAAGCCAAAGCCTTTAGACCAAGAACTTCGGCAGGGGTAACTTTTTTACCCTTCAATTTAGGGGGAGTGTTAGGGAGTGANAAGGAATATAGCCCTANGAGAATAGAGACACCAGCACCGATCATGAATGGTTGAGATGTCATCGAAATCGAAATCCACTCAGTGGGAGGCAAAGAGCCTCCAAGAAAAGCTGGCCAAATTGAACGAAATTCATTCTCAAAATAGAAACTGCTTCCAACTAGAATTCCAGATGCAATCCACCCTATCGTCCCAAGAGTACGTATCGGAGGAAACTGTCTTTGGGGATCTTCCATGTTCTGAAAACACAAGGAATTGGATAATGCCAAGGTTGGCATGTAGCAGACTAGATGCAAAAGGAGAAAAGGATAAAACTCGTTCCAATTAGTCGCATCACCGGCAAGATAAAGAAAAACTCCTCCAAGCAGATGAAGAAAACCAAAAACTTTTTGTGTAGCAAAGAAACGATCAGCAATCATTCCCACNATGAATGGTGAAATCATTGCTGCAACTCCAGTGGCAGCATATGCNGTNCCGCGTAGACTTGAAGCAACATCAAGTGTTCCCAAATACGACCACATCGGCACATACCAGACTCCCCATATGAAGAATTGGAAAAACATCAATATACAAAAACGGACAGTAAGTGAGCTATTCATAGGCAATTTAGATTATGCTATTTAGCAGAAGGTGCGACAATCAATTAAAATAATCAGCCTGATGAAAAAACTGAATTTTTAGCTCAAANNAAAAATAAGATGAATTACTCAAATTTACTGAATGAACTTGCTTGCATCGAATGCCTTCTTATCAAATTGGAGAATGTCCAATAACAATCCACCTGTTGTCGGTGTCATTATGGGTAGCCAATCCGATTGGCCTACCTTAGAAAAGTCGACCCAAACGCTCACGGAATTNGGGATTCCATGGGAAGCTAAAGTAGTGAGTGCTCANCGTACGCCTGACTTGCTTTATGAATATGCCCAAACAGCTGAAGAGCGCGGCTTAAAGTGTATAATTGCTGGTGCTGGAGGGGCTGCCCATTTGCCTGGCATGATATCTGCCATAACCACGCTTCCTGTACTTGGCGTACCTGTTAAATCCCGAACACTTAATGGTGTAGACTCTTTGCTTTCCATTGTTCAAATGCCTGCAGGCGTCCCAACCGCCTCTTTTGCCGTAGGTGAGGCAGGAGCAACAAATGCTGCCCTNTTTGCNGTATCTATGCTTGCCGCAAATGGCAATCATACACTCTCTCAAAAACTAAAAGATTTCAGAGCTCAGCAAAAGGTCAAGATCGAAGCTANTAAGCTTCCTCCTTCCTCATAACTTAATGAATCCNGGAAAAGACGCTTGGATTGGCGTATTGGGTGGTGGNCANCTCGGACGCATGCTTTCGCTATCTGCCAGAAAAATGGGGATTCAGGTTATGGNTTGGACTGGAGGAGACCGTTCCGGTGCAGCGTCCACCGCTGACCGGATTTTGGACAAACCTTTCGATGATCATTCGGCATTGGAAGAATTTACTGATTCAGTTCAGGCAGCAACGGTTGAATTTGAAAACCTTCCAGTTGAAACCCTAAGAAAAGTAGAGGAGAGAATTCCGCTTCGTCCTGGAACTGATGCAGTATCCATTTGCCAGCATCGCGAAAGAGAAAAGAATTTTCTCGCTGGAAATGGATTTGAATGCGCAGATTTCAGATTGGCGCATGACTTAGATTCATTTGCCAAAGGATTGATTGAAATAGGCAATTCGGTAATCGTTAAAACTGCTGAGTTTGGTTATGACGGAAAAGGACAGCTACGTATCACCGAACCACTTTCTGAAAATCAGATATTTGAAGCATGGGAGAAATTTGAAGGAGGACGGGTTGTGATTGAAGAGTGCATTNCCCTGAAGGCTGAACTATCCGTNCTGGTAGCACGTGATNCCAATGGNAACATGGTACACTATGATCCAGTTGAAAATATTCATCGAAATCATATTTTAGACATTTCAATAGTCCCAGCTAGGATTCCTGAGGAAATTCAAGCAAAAGCGTGTGAAACCGCATTAGAGATAGCCAAATCCATGAATTTCGTTGGCATGCTTGCCGTAGAGTTCTTCGTATCATCTGATGGAAGGCTTTTAGTCAATGAAATGGCTCCCCGCCCACATAATTCAGGGCACCATACCATTGATGCATGCGATTGTTCTCAATTCGAACAACAAGCCCGCTCCACTTTTGGGATTCCTCTTGGATCTGCCAAACTTCTTTCACCAGTCATTATGATGAACCTGCTTGGAGATTTTTGGCAGGATCCTCACTCTCCTCCCAATTGGAGCAACATNCTTAAAATACCAGGGACTTCGTTGCACTTATACGGTAAAAGAGAGGCAAGAAATGGAAGAAAAATGGGACACCTCAATATTATGGGTGATAGTTTAGACGACTGTATTCCAAAAGCCCAAGCAATAAGAAAATTGTTAGAGCTTCCTGACTTTTACTAGTCATGTCTTTGATTCAAATAATTAATTCTAAACGATTCCAGAATCAAGATTATGTCAAATTGACACATTTCAAATGTAACGCAGATTAAAAGTGTGCATTNTTGTCTCACTTAATTGCCCTTTTATTTCCATATATAATTGATAATCAATATATTATAAATGGCATAATAGTTGCATTAATCATGAAAAATAACTCTTAATCAAAGGTAAAATCATGAAAATTAACAACAAATATGAAATCAATCCATTTGGGAGCGCTTTTGACTCCCTTTTCTCTCTTCTTACCAGGGACGATACATGCGGTGCTTCTTTCCAAAATTCATTAAAGAATCATACAAATGTGAATCAGAGGGTAAGAGTAGGAGACGAAGAGAATCAATTGCACATCGAATTTCTTGTTCCAGGATGGAAGAAATCAGATCTTTCTCTCATTATCGAAAGCGGAAAGATTGAATTGAAGACAAATCAAGATAAGGAAAATGCTTCAAATGGTTTGTTTCAACGCGAAAACTTACATCTGCAACTTTCTCTACCTGAGAATTTGGAAACGGAAAAAGCAAAAGCAAAACTTGATGAGGGAATCCTAAGCGTTGTCATCCC
Source organism: Opitutia bacterium (assembly GCA_002692535.1). Classification (GTDB taxonomy): domain Bacteria; phylum Verrucomicrobiota; class Verrucomicrobiia; order Opitutales; family Seribacteraceae; genus Seribacter. Next base: position 209 of record NZKO01000082.1, on the reverse strand, counting down.
AAAAAATACAGTTACCNAACAAAGAAGATTAAAGATTNGTTAAGCAGGACTTCTTACACATCGAACTCACTATTNAAAACTGCCCAANTTTAGTGAGGGTTTCCAGACATAATTNTNATGAGAAACAATGGCGCGGGAGGTGGGATTCGAACCCACGACCACCGGTTTAGAAGACCGATGCTCTATCCAGCTGAGCTACTCCCGCTACA
>NZKO01000081.1 GCA_002692535.1 Opitutia bacterium | reverse complement strand
TTTACAATTTCATGGTTATTAGTGAGATAAATATTGTCCTCTGGGCTAGGAAATACATTTTTTAGTCCGGTGAAAGAGCCAAAGGCTGGAAGAATAATGCTATTTTTTCTTATCCAAAAGCAAGCTGCTCTTATTCCAGTTCTTCCGATGCCACGAATCCCATATCCTGGGTGTATATGACCAGCAAGATAAAGAAGTCCTGGTCTTTCCACCGGATGGTGTCGGCATTCCCATTTCTCCATTTGAAAGGGTTCTGGAAGGCATTGAATTAAAAGTTCAGGCCATGGATCACCTGATTTAAGGTCATGATTCCCACGAACAAGAATAATTTCGATGTCGGAGCACATTTCCCGCCACTGAAACAACAGGGTTCGAACGGAGTCCGTCTTTCCTTGGCGAGCATGAAGAAAATCTCCTAGAAAAACCAGTTTTTCAGCTCCGGTAGATTCAAGCATTTGTAGTAATCTATTACAGTCATCCTCGGTTGATGACTCTGATACTGGAATACCTACTTTTCGAAAGGTTGCTGCTTTCCCAAAATGAGGATCTGCCACAAAAAGGATTTTTTCTTTTGGCCAATAAATTCCTTTTTCAGCTAACAATTCTAGCTTTTCTCCCTGCCATAAGATATCTATTTTTGAAAGCTGTTCAGGCATATCCTCAGTTCTTTTGTTCCAACTCCTCGGCCATTTTTCGTACACGGTCTCCCCATGACTCGGTGCTAACTTGCGTTCGGAGAGATTCGGCCCACAAGGGAAAGGCAAAAGGGCTAAGCCTATCTGTTTTATTAATAATGAGATCCTGTATTTTAATCTCTTCGAGTTTGGAAAGAATTCTTTCCACTTCAAGTTGACTTTCCAAAACTTCCCTTCGGGATTGAGTAAGAAGCAAATTTTCGGGGTCATATTTCGAAAAGACATCAAAGAAAAGCCCTCCTGACGCCTGTACCTGACGGGCGGACTTTTGGGCTCCAGGATATCCTTGAAAAATCAAACCGGCTACCCGTGCCACTTCCCTGAATTGTCTTTTGGCCATTTCGCTTAAATTCATGCAGCCGAGCAACTCATCAACCAAATTATCAGGTGTTAGAAGTTCCTCCCATTCCTTTTCTCCAAGCTCAAGATCCTCATTTGAGCAAAGGTGAAAACCATAGTCGTTGAAAGAAACGGAAAGGCTCATGGGAATGATCCGGGACATTCGATAACTGACAAGAGCAGCCAAGCCCTCATTGGCCAGTCTTCCGGCAAAGGGAAAGAGGAACCAGTTAATCCCCTCTTTGGTTAAGGTCTTTTCGATCAGAAACTGATGATTTTCGGGCAGGGTAGAGTTTTTTTCCTGAATCGAAAGAGTGGGGGAAATAGCTTTCATTTCAGGTTCAGTGAATTTTCCAGCTTTTGCCTGCATTAATTTCTCNCGAACGGCCACCGCAAGTTCCGAGGACAAGGGTGACTTGCCNCCACCCCATACCGGNATAGCCCCNGNACCTGNTTTTGCCCTTGATACAGTAGCAGTCAGATCACGAACTCTTTCCAGGCGGAGNAGTTTTCCTGCAAAAAAGAAATTAGATTTTGGTTTTAGTCGGGAAATAAAGGATTCTTCAATTGTACCAAGAGTTTTGCCCGTTTTGAATTTTACCGTGATTGCCTGATCACTGGTGATTGTGCCAATCGACATCCTGTGAAATCTACCAATTACTTTAGATTCCACTGTATGAGTGCCATTGATTACGACCACGCGTTTAAATTGATCATATGCACGCAANGTTTTCCCTCCACGGATTACAAAATCGAGGGTCCATCCCCAATCCTCATCNGAAAGATCCCGATAGGACCATGCTGTTCGAATTTCCTGAAGTGCCTCTTTTTTGTTAAAACCACCTCCGAGTGCCAANGTTATTAGGTGTTGGGCAAGAAGGTCAAGTGGGGCACGNAGTGGTTTCCTTTCCTCAATCTTTCTTGCTTCCATCGACTCACGGGCAGCAGCGTATTCAACCAGCTCCATCGCCTGTGTTGGNACGCAAAAGACACGNCTAGTAGCCCCGGGTTGGTGCCCGCATCTGCCTGCTCTTTGCAGAAGCCGNGCTACTCCTTTAGGTCCTCCAATTTGAATTACCTGCTCGACGGGTGAAAAATCGACCCCAAGATCAAGACTGCTGGTACAGACCACTGCCTTAATTTCGCCGCTACGAAGACGATTCTCCACTGATGTTCNGTCTTTGCGGTCAAGAGAACCATGATGGATTCCCAAGTCGTCTTCCCACTTGGGACGAACTGAGAGCAGGGCATGATACCAGTATTCCGTCTGGGATCGGACATTGGTGAAGACCAATGTAGTTTTGGCTTTTTCAATCTGTTTAGCCACTTCTTCGACAAGCTTTCCCCCCAGGTGACCAGCCCATGGAAACTTTTCCATGTTTTTGGGGATGATTGTCTTGACCACAAATTTCTTTTTTAAATCCCCATTGATAAGGACGGAATTCTCCTGANTGCCGACCAAAGCTGATAAAGCCGTATCGAGGTTTCCCAGAGTTGCTGAAAGTCCCCAAGTCTTGAGTTGAGGATTCCATTTTCTTAATCTCGCCAGGCATAATTCCGTCTGAGTACCACGTTTGCTAGAAAGTAATTCGTGCCATTCATCCACGATCACTGCTCGCAAGTCCGAGAAGGCTTCACGGGTTTCTGGATAAGAGAGCAGAAGAGAAAGGCTCTCAGGTGTGGTAACCAAGCATGACGGATACTTTCTTCTTTGTTTAGCTTTTACTGAGCCTGAGGTGTCTCCAGTTCTTGATTGAATGCTCCAGGGTAAACCCAAACCCTCACTTAGTTCTTCGAGTGTACGGGTGGTGTCTTCNACAAGTGCTCGTAGCGGAGTTAGCCATAGCACGCGCAGNTGGGGAGCTCTCTTAGGGATTTTTCCATCTTTTTGTTCAGACATCCATTCGAGCAAGGTGGGGGTCCACACGGCATANGTTTTACCCGTGCCCGTAGGGGCATGGACCAAGCCACTTTTACCCTGCTGGTAGGCATCCCAGGTATTTTTTTGAAAAGGGAAAGGCATCCATTTGCGGTCTCGAAAAAATTTTTCCGCCTCAGTCCGGGCTACATGGTAAAAATTATTATCGGCCAAAATATCTACCCCCTTTAAAACAGCAGAGACTGCTTGCCCGAATTGGGGTTTAGAATCTCCGGGTCATTATTACGAGTGGAGTTNACGCGCGAACTTACCTGCTGGGCTTTCCAAATTGGTTGTGAAGCTTCTGTNAGGGTTCTGAGCGAATCTTGGGATTGTTTTACATCTAGCCACAACTCCCAGTAATCTTCAGTTAGGGCTACAGGTGCACGATGATGAATATGTAGAATGTTTGGCGCGGCACTGCATGTCAAAACGGAGAAAGTTATCTTTTGATCGATGCATTTCCAAATTCCTGCAAAAGCAAAATCTTCTCCATTTTCAGAGTAAATGTGGTGAGGATATTTCTGACTTTCAATTATCTGCCATTCAAACCATCCGTCTGCAGGAATCAGACATCTGTTCTCTAAAAATGATTTTCTGAAAATCGGTTTCTGAAGAACCGTTTCAGAGCGAGCATTGATTGGGAAAAAGCCATTTACTGAGGAGCCTGATTTTGGNTTGCCCCACAACATATTCTGCCATTGGAAGTTTCCCGAATGGCTGGAAATGGAAGGGTGATACTGACCCGGAGCCCGATTGTAGTTTGGTTCTTCATAATGCTCAGGTACTTTGACCAATTCTTTAAACTTTCCGATGTTGCCAGCTGTCCAAGTATATCTTCCGCACATCTNTTATTTCATATCATTCAAAACTGATTGGGGCAAATGGCTGAGGCTTGCCTCGGGCAGACTGCGATCATCCGATTGATCCGCAAAATAAAGTTTATGGGTTTGAAATCCTGCACGAAAGGGTGCCCCATGATCTTTGATCCATGATGTGATGGAATTAAGGATAGCTGGATCCTGGCTCTTGGACCATTCTGGGTGCAACCAAACGGGGATATCTTCGTTTTTGAGTGACAATGCCTCACTCCATTTCTCGATACTGGTCTCATCCTCGACAATAATTTTATATTCATCCACCCGTTCCAACGTTTCCTGGATGGGGGGCTTCGCCCATTTTGGGCTCACCGTAATCCAGTCAATCTCGCCATTGACATGGTAGGCTCCGCAGGTTTCCAAGTGTACTGGGAGGTTTCTGCTTTTCAATTGGTGGGCAAGCCCCTGAAGGTCATGAATTGCTGGTTCGCCACCCGTAATAACCACGATTTCAGGACATGCCAAGAATGCTTCATCAGCGAGTTCATCGGGATTTATCCGAGCAACCGATTCAGGTTTATGATCCGGATGCCAGGTACCTGCCGAGTCACACCAGCGGCAATGTACCGGGCAACCATGTAGACGAATAAAGAATGCTGATTTGCCCAAATGCAAACCTTCTCCCTGCCAAGAGTGAAAGCGTTCATATACTGGATAACCTTCCTGCATCAGTATTCGGGAGAATAGGTAGCGGAATTTTTGGAATCCTCTTCCAAGTGTAGGGTTTGAATTCGTACACGGCCATTGGTTTTTTGTTCTATCATTGGCTGGAAAGTATGATACAGGAATTGAGCAATTCCTTCACACGAGGCACTCTCGACCAAGAGTATTTTCAGCAAACCCTGCTTCTCAAGTTTTTCGCACTCATTAAGCATGGGATCGTTCTCTTTCAATGCAGTTGAATGATCCAAGTTCTCATCGATCCAATCTTTTAGAAAGTGAAGATCTCCAAAGTCGATCACAAAGCCATTGCCATCCAATTCCTTGGCTTCAAAGGTCAGGGTAATGGCCCAACTGTGCCCGTGCAGCCGTGAGCATCTACCTTCGTGAAATGGTTGACGGTGGGAAAGAGGGATATCCCGATACGTTTTGGTGCAGATGATCATGAGGTTATTCAGTTATTCCTCATATTTGGTAGGGTCGGGAATCTTTGCGAGTTCAAATGCCTCTTTTCGTTCCACACAGGTTCCGCATTTTCCGCAGTGAATTTCTCCTCCCGCGTAACATGACCAAGTTAAGTGCAGAGGAGCATTCAATTTTTTTCCCAGTGATACAAGCTCGGACTTGGTCATTTCGACATAAGGACGGTAAAGCTGAAGCTCTTTCCAATCGGCAAGACCAAATGCAGAATCCATAGCATCGGCGAATTCCGGTCGGCAATCCGGATAAATGG